>UQVI01000072.1 GCA_900544515.1 uncultured Oscillospiraceae bacterium
ACAGTTATATATGAAAATATTTATAACAAACTTTTACAATCTGCTACAACTATATCATTCATTATTTGGCAAGGAATCCGATTTTTTTCATTGCCTTATCAAGGGTACGCTGGGACACACGCTGTGCAATTTCAGCGCCCTTTGTCCACTGCTCCTGAAGATAAGCTTTATCAGCCATATACTCTTTATACTTTTTCTGAACGGGCTCAAGCTCTGCAACCACTGCCTCGCCCACTGCAGTTTTAAAATCGCCGTAGCCTTTACCGGCAAACTCTGACTCGATAGCATCAAATTCCTTGCCTGTAACTGCAGAATAAATCGTCATCAGATTATTGATACCGTCCTTGCCCTCTGCATAGCGGACGCTCATTTCACTGTCAGTTACAGCACTCTTGAACTTCTTCATTATCACATTCGGCTCATCGGTAAGATAAACCGTGCCCTTAGGGTTAGGGTCAGACTTGCTCATTTTCCTTGTTGGGTCAGCAAGGCTCATTACTCTTGCACCGTTCTTTGGAATATAAGGCTCAGGAACTGTAAATACATTTCCATAAATACCATTGAAACGTTCTGCAATATCTCTTGCGATTTCCAGATGCTGCTTCTGGTCTGCACCTACCGGAACAATATCAGCCTGATAAAGAAGAATATCAGCTGCCATTAAACAAGGATAGGTAAAAAGTCCTGAATTTACATTATCGGAATGCTGCTGAGATTTATCCTTAAACTGCGTCATTCTGTTAAGCTCACCAAACATTGTATAGCAGTTCAGCAGCCAGCCCAGCTGTGAATGCTGCGGAACGTGTGACTGAACAAAAAGAATACTCTTTTCAGGGTCAAGACCTACTGAAAGTAAAAGGGCATAAAGCTGAATGGTTTGTTCTCTAAGCTTTTTCGGATCCTGTCTGACTGTAATTGAGTGCAAGTCCGCAATACCGAACACCGTATCAAAATCGTCCTGAAATGCCGGCCAACCCTTCATTGCTCCGAGATAGTTACCCAGTGTGGGTATGGATGTAGGCTGAATCAGTGACAGACTTCTTTTTTTGCGCTCTTTCTTTATTTCTTCAGGCATAATATTACCTCCATTAGATTAATAACATATTGACAGTGGGCGGATATGGAATCCGCCCCTGCTGAATTTAAGTATAATGATATATTATTTAATATATTCCTTTGCAACCTCACCGAGAGCCTTAACACCGTTTACGATTCCCTCATCGGACGGAGTAGAGAAATTAAGGCGGATATACTGCGTCTTGTCAGTATCATTCATAAGGAATGCGTTACCGGGAACAACAGCAACCTTTTTCTCAACTGCTTTCTGTACGAACTCGAGCATATCCACATCATCAGGGAGTTTACACCAGATGAAGAGTCCGCCCTCAGGTCTTACATACTCAACAAAGTCACCCAGCTCCTTATCAATGCAGTCGCACATCAGATCAAGCTTTTTCTTATATATCTTCTGTATCTTTGCAATATGTTCATCAACATCATATTTCTTGAACCATTCATCAACAATCATCTGATTGAGACAAGGCGTATGAACATCTGATGCCTGCTTGCCTACAGTCATTTTAGCTAAAAGGTTCTGATGCGCAATACAGTAAGCCACACGAAGACCGGGTGCAAGTATCTTGGAGAATGAGCCTGCATAAACCACAATACCCTCATCGTCCATTGACTTGATTGTAGGGAGTTTTTCACCTGCAACACGCAAATCGCCATATGGATTATCCTCAAGAATCACTACACCGTATTCCTTAGCCAGAGCATAAAGTCGCTTTCTCTTTTCAAGTGACATTGTAGCACCTGACGGATTCTGAAAATTCGGTATTGTATAGATGAATTTCACATTTTCAGTTGTTTTCAGTGTTTCCTCAAGCACGTCCACATTCATACCGTCAGCCTCAACAGGGATTCCCTTGAGATTACAGCCGTATGAACGAAAGCAGTTAAGTGAGCCGATAAAGGACGGCTCCTCACAGATTACTGTATCACCCTCATTGCAAAGCACCTTTGTAACAAGGTCCATAACCTGTGTAGCACCTGAAACAATGATGATATTATCATAATCATTGCCGATGTTTTCGTGCCTTTTCATCCAGTTCATTATTGTATCACGCAGCGGCTGATAGCCCTCTGATACACCATACTGAAGTGCATCAATCGGTCTTTCCTTCAGTATCTCCTGTGCAATAGCCTGAACCTCCTCCACAGGGAAGGCATCAGGTGCAGGGTTGCCTGCAGCAAGAGGAATAATGGACGGATCAGCTGTTGCTTTTAAAATCTCTCTGATTGCACTTGGCTGGAGAGAGGATATTTTATTTGAAAAAATATAATCCATTTTTTCACCTTCTATATAATTTTATCTTTCTTTAAATAATCAATAAGCCTTTCGGTATTTTTTCCATCATGATAAGCAACAATATGTGAATATTTTTTCTTGTATTCTTCACTCTGCTCATTTTCATAATTATATTCAATAGACTCGGTCAGACCGTCTGTGTTATAGAAATAATCACCGTAAACATTATTTTTATTGAGCATAAGCTTTGTTGTAGGACCATACTGCTCCATACAAAAATCCTTTTCTTCCCAATAGAAGATAACACGGGTGCCGCGATAAAATGCATCATAGGCAATGGAAGAATAGTCAGTTATAAGTATTCTTGCCTGCTTTAAAATATCATCATACTTGGCATCGGTAATGATTGTATCGGTTATATGCTTAGGTAGATTCTTAAGCTCATTTACAATCAGAGGATGAGGAAGGATAATAACTTTATCCTTAAGATTTTCTGGCACACTGTTATATATTTTCATAATCATTTTGAAGTAGCTTGTTTCAAGGAAATTATCACGTGCAGTATTAATTTCCCAAGGTCTCCAGGTTGGCATGATGATGATTTTATCCGCATCATCATTCAGCGTATTTCTGTCAAATTTAGGCAAGCCTGAAATATACAGATCATCATACTCGTGTCTGCCCAGCTCAACAAAATGGTCAGCCTCAGCCTTAGAGGATACAACTACTGCGTATTTTCCGTTAAGCTCACGGCGTCTGAACAGATATCTTGCTTCACTGTCAAGCGAAACCATATACATTACGCCGTGCTGAAGGAAAACATAATTTATATTCTTATCCGCTACCTTTTTGAGTGCAAAAACATTGAATAGCTTCAGGTCAATGGAATGAACCATTGTTTCAGTACCGATAAATGTTTTTGATTTGAAGAAATATAAATAATGCTTGAATGAGTGCTTGTAAAGAATATTCGGCAGATATTTTTCAGGAATGGAATCAATATGCTGATAATTTCTATCAACAATAAAATATGCGTTATCATATCCTGAATCAATCAGTTTTTCAAAAAGAACGCTTGCACTTTCCTCATACTTTGAAGAATTCTTTTCAAAAAGCAAAACCAGCTTTTTCGCCTTTTTACTGTTCCAGAAAAGGGATACAACATAGGCTAAAAATTGCTTGATTCTTTCAATAATTTTATCCGAAGTAATAAAGGAACGTACATAAACATTCAGATTATTGCTTGTAGACTGACGGAATACTGCGATTGTATTTGTCTCTTTTTCTTTAAGCATTGAGCTTCTCAGACCTAAAAAGATTTTGCCGAGAAGTGACCAATACTGAGCGTGGCACTGAACAAGCTTATCATACTTATTCTTATAGCACATCATAACCTTGTTGTTTGCTGGCATATCCAGTATTTTTTCAACAGGAACTTCAAACGAATAAATACCAAAGTGCTTTTTGGAAACACGATTTTTATTTCCTATAAACTTATATTCATACTCCTCGCTGCCTACCATAAGAGAAACATCTTTCATAGCAACAGCAATCGGCGTTTTGAAACTGAACAAACTCACGCATTTAAGCTTTTTCGGAAATGACATATAAAGCGGTAAAATATGATTCAGCTTGGACTTATGTCTGAAAGATGCGTCAGCATAAATCTTTTCTTCGCTTCGGCTGACATAAGCCTCATTTTCTCTCCGGCTATTATCATATTCAGTAAAGCCGTAAGCCTTTTCAAATCTCTTTATATATTCGGAATTCTTATCAAAGGACTTTGATGTTGCATAGTAATCACCGTGCTTAACATATTCCTTTTTTCCGCTGAGCTTTGTCAGAATACCGGCAACAATAATATCACCGCAGGCGAAATCCACTACCTTTTCAGGCTGAATGGAATGGAAACGGCGTTTCGCCTCACTTTCAAGAAATCTGTCGTAGGTTTCTGAATTCTTTATCCTATGCAGATACCTGTGACTGAAAATAGAAAAAGCATCCTTAAGCCTGAACTGATAAGCAGATACGATTCCGTAAAAGCCTGCTTTTCCGATAAGGGAGTTGATTACTTCCTTTTTTCCTTCGTTAAGGTTTCTGCTGTATGCAATAACACAGTTATACTGTGGGTGGTCCTCAACATAATTTCTGATATTATCATAATTAATTGCCTTGAATTTACCCACATAAATCAGGCATAAATTGTCCGGAGCTTTGTGCTGCTCAAGCTCGAATTTATCAGTCGTTGCGTTGACCATCATTTCAAAAATGTTACCGCACTGATTATATGAGCCGTTGGTACAATACGTTTCAATAAACTGTGAATAGTCCTGAACAGGCTTATTCATTTCCTCAACGGTATCTGCAACATTTTCAGTAATCGGGAAAGGCAGCTCCTCAAACGGAATATAGACACCTCTTGTCTTTAAATATTCGCGCTTATCATATGCAAGAAGAATAATCTTTTTTCCTGTGACAGCAAAATCAAAGAAAACGCTGGAATAGTCTGTAATCAGACCATCGCAGGCGTTAAGCACCTCATAGGTATCGTAAGACGAATTAAAATACTGAATATGCCTGAACTTGCTGCAGTCAATATTACAGGCAAGAAGGAAATGCATATTGACAAGCAGCACCTGATCATCAGATAATTTCTTGTCAAACTGCTTCAGTATTCTCATTGCTGAGGCAATCTGCTTTTTCGTATTTGCTGTTCTGCCTGTACCTCTCCAGGTAGGCATATAAGCAAAAACCGTTTTTCCGTCAAGTCCCAGCTTTTTCTTCATCTCTATTCCCTTTTCAGGATTATAGAAGATATAGTTTCTCGGATAATTTGCAACGAGTGATTTGCCGCTGAAAATATAATTCAGGTCGTAATCATTCATAAACACATTTTTCGTAAAATCATTTGGAAAAAGAGCATAATCACTCATAAGATAATTCTTCTGAATATTAGCCATGCTTCCCAAAAAGGATTTATCCGATTTTCCGAGTGTTTTAAGCGGAGTACCGTGCCAGGTGTTCAGAAAAACCTGTCCATCTCTTTTATTGAAATACGGCGGAAAGGAATTGTCCGTCATTACATATTTGGCAGTTGCAAGGTATTTGCAGTATTCATCAGAATTTCTTACAGAAAGAATAACCCTGTCAAAGCCGTAAAACTTCATTCTCTCACGAGCAGCCTTTAGATTATTATCCGTAACAACAAATACGGTTTTAAATTCATTCCAGCGCGGATTTGAGTTAATCTCATTGAGCATGGAAAACATATTACCGTTTATATTTGTTCCCTGTCCGCCCTCGATAAGAACCAGCTTTTCATCAAGGGGCAGTGATGAATAATTAATATATGCAGGCTTTATTCCAGCCCTTATTTTACCAAGTTTATTAACGATTTTTTTTATCAATAGATATTACCTCTTTTCAATATAAGAAAAGGCTTAATAGTTAACCGTTTTCATTTATCAATATGGAAATAAATTTTGCCAATATCTGTGCATTGTTTGTACCGGTATTCTCAACATACTTTGTCTTGAATTGATAAAGAGCATTCTGATCATAAAGATCTGTTCTGATTGCCTTGCACAGCTCATCAGCGTTTTCAAATGTAGAAAGGTGCATCTCTTCCTTAAGATTAATATTGGCACCTCGTTGCGCAATATACTGCTGATAATCCGGTACAAAGAAGTAAAGGGGCTTCATAAGTATTGCCGCCTCAAAAGCGCAGGCAGAATAGTCTGTGATAATCACATCTGACACCTTCATTAATTCAGCTGTTGAAAATCTGCCGTTATAGAAAAAACGTTCATCCCTTTTCACCTTTGAAAAAAGCGGATGAGGACTTACAATCAGATGATAATCCTTCATTTCCTCAGCAAACTCAACCTTAAGCTCCTGTGCCACATAAGCCTCTCTGTCACGAAAGGTAGGTAAATAAAGCACAATCCTTTTATCGCTCAAGCCCGGATTTTCCTTATAAAAGCGTTCTGATACACCGTCATTTTTAAGCAGCTCGTCCACTCTGGGCAAAGAGCATATTTTGATTTTCTTAGCAGAACAACCAAACGCCTCCATATAAAACTGAGCCGTTGCCTTGCTCGGTGCCAAAACATAATCATAGTTTTTATGCATGCACATGGCAGTGCTTATATTCTCATCCCTGCCCTCTTTTGTGCCGACACTCTGCAGACCGAACTTTTTAATTGCACCCAGAGCGTGCCACATCTGAATGACTTTTAAATCCTTTTTATGCTTAAGACAGGAAACGGTGATGGAATACGTATCCAGCACAGCCAGCTTGGATGTTGCAAGATAATACATATCACCGATTATATCTATGCAGTACTTTATCTTGTCTGCAAAGCCGTCAGGAATCATTCTTAAACGGAAAACCTGTTCAACCTCAGGCATTTCCTCCTTAATTGCACGTTCAAGCAAAAGCATATCCGTGCTTTTATCATTGCTCTGACGTGAGAGATACACGATTCTGTTTTTCGTCTTAAACAGTTTTAAAGGTGCATAAAGCACCCTTAAACCAAATTTCAGTATTGAAAATAAAACTACCTTCATAGCTTATTCGTACAAAGGATACTTAGCACAAATTTCAGCAACGCCGTTTGTGATTTCATCCTTCTTGTTATCAAAGTCAGTTACTGCAAGATAAATATACTCTGCAATCTTATCCATATCCTCAGTATTAAGACCTCTTGTTGTAGCAGCAGGAGTACCGATACGAACACCTGATGTAACAAATGGTGAAAGAGGCTCGTTCGGAACAGTGTTCTTGTTCAATGTAATATGAACCTCGTCAAGTCTGTGCTCCAGCTCTTTACCTGTAACATCTGTACCGCGAAGGTCAAGCAGGCAAAGATGATTGTCTGTACCGCCTGAAACGAGATTGAGACCTCTCTTTGTAAGTCCGTCAGCAAGTGCCTTTGCATTGTCAATGACTCTCTGCTGATATTCCTTGAATTCCGGCTTAAGAGCCTCACCGAAGCAAACTGCCTTACCTGCGATTACGTGCATAAGTGGACCACCCTGTGTGCCCGGAAATACTGCTGAATTCAGCTTTCTTGCAAGATACTCGTTATTGCAGAGGATAAGACCGCCGCGAGGACCGCGAAGGGTTTTATGAGTTGTTGTTGTTACAACATCAGCATATGGAATCGGTGACTGATGAAGACCTGCAGCAACAAGACCTGCAATGTGAGCCATATCAACCATAAACATTGCACCGTTTGCGTGTGCAATATCAGCCATTGTCTTAAAATCAATCTCTCTCGGATAAGCAGATGCACCTGCAACGACAAGCTTAGGCTTAACTCTGTTAACCTGCTTTGCAAATTCCTTAAGATCAATATATCCCTCATCATCAACGCCGTAAGGCACAAAGTTAAAATACTTACCGCTGATATTAGCAGGTGAACCGTGTGTAAGGTGACCGCCGTTATCAAGGCTCATACCCATTACTGTATCACCCGGCTGAAGAAGAGCAAGATAAACTGCTGTATTAGCCTGAGCGCCTGAGTGTGGCTGAACATTTGCATAATTACAGCCGAAAAGCTCACAAGCTCTTTTAATTGCAATTTCTTCAACAATATCAACAAACTGGCAGCCGCCGTAATATCTTTTTGCTGGGAGACCCTCAGCGTACTTATTTGTAAGCACGGAGCCCATAGCAGCCATAACCTGAGGTGAAACAAGATTCTCAGAAGCGATAAGCTCAATATTCTCTCTCTGACGCTTAAGCTCAAGAGCCATTGCATCAGCTACCTCACTGTCCGTTTCTGCAACCTTTGCGATTGAATCATAATAATCAGGAAACATTTTTTAATCCTCCAAAATATTCAAAATTATACGGATATATAATAACATAAATAACTTTAATATACAATACTAATTTTAATACTTGAAAGATAGTATATTATGTGATAAAATCTTTATGTTAAAAAAGGAGTGATACTATGAGCGGACATAATAAATGGAGCACCATTAAAAGAAAAAAGGGTGCAAACGACGCAGCAAGAGCAAAAGTATTTACAAAAATCGGAAGAGAGCTTGCAGTAGCAGTTAAGAACGGCGGACCTGATCCAAACAACAATGCTAAGCTCCGTGATGTTATCGCAAAGGCAAAGCAGAACAATGTACCGAATGATAATATTGACAGAATGCTGAAAAAGGCTGCCGGCGAGGGTGACAGCACAAACTATGAAGAAATCGTATACGAAGGATACGGCCCTTCAGGCGTTGCAGTTGTTGTTGAAACACTTACCGACAACAGAAACAGAACTGCATCTGAGGTACGCCATTACTTTGATAAGGCAGGCGGAAATATGGGTACACCGGGCTCGGTTACCTTTATGTTCGGCAAAGAGGGTGTTATCATCATCGAGAAAGAGGATGTTGACGCCGATACACTTATGATGGATGCACTTGAGGCAGGTGCAACGGATTTCCTGACTGATGATGAGGATATTTTTGAAATCAGAACCGAAGCAAATGATGTGGGTGCAATCCGTGACGACCTTGAGGCAAAGGGCTACAGCATTGTATCTTCAGAGCCTGCATATATCCCACAGACTTATACCAGACTTGAATCCGAAGATGATATGAAAGCTATGTCAAAGATGATTGATATGTTTGAGGAAAACGACGACGTTCAGAACATCTGGCATAACTGGGAAAATGAGGACGAGTACGAGGGCTAAAATAAATATGCACAGAAAAAGCGTTGCAGCTTAAAGCTGAGGCGCGATAACGAAGTGTTGCTTAAAATCATCATCTTTTCAGCTATAATTGCGTTAAAAAATACCATAAGGCATCAGCCTTATGGTATTTCTGTCTCTTATACAC
>UQVI01000073.1 GCA_900544515.1 uncultured Oscillospiraceae bacterium
CTTGCTGACTGGCAAGATGTCTGACATTCGCCGCAGCCGCCCTTTTTAGCTGATTCGCAAAGGTTGCGTGAGCTTAAAGTGTTAATTCTTTTCACAGAGAACACCTCTTTCTTAAATTTATCTTTCATTATTTTACATTATTGCTGTGTTTTTGTCAATATCCTGTTAGGCAACAAACTGCTTTCTGATATAATATTTACACCTTTTTTTATACATAACAAAATATTATCCGTAACTTCCTGTGTGATTACCTCACCGGGAACGATAATCGGAATTCCCGGAGGATATGCAAAAACGTATTCACCGCTTATTTTATTAACGCTGTCTGTAAGCTCTGTTTCAACTGTGCTATCAATTTCGCTTGATTTATGTTTTTTTGCAGGCAAGGATATTTTTTTGATCAATGCATGATTTTTCTCTTCTCGCATTTCCAATTTCTTTAAAGCGTTATACAGTATATCAAAGCCTTCCTGCGTATCTGCAACGGTTGATATCAGAATCACATAGCCCAGCGTTGCTCCCTCAACCTCGATTCCGTTGTGTCTTAGATGTTCGGACAATTCAACACCGCTGTAGCCTTTGGCAGAAATTATAAGCCTTGTCAAATCATCGTTTTTATATATTGTAATATGATTAAGCTTTTGCACCTTAAGATAAAAATCATCAAGAATTTTTTTGTAGCTATCAAATTCATTTCTATCGTGCTTTAAAAAATCAATGCATTTGTCAATGGAATTCATAAGTACATAGCTTGGTGAGCTGCTTTCAAAAATATCCATATACATTTTAACTTTGCGAAAGTATTTTTCATTGTTGATATGCACAACAGCACACTGCGTAAGACAGGGGAGCGTCTTGTGCAGTGACTGAATCACAATGTCACCGTTTTCACGTTCAGGCAGCCAGTCAGCGAAACCGAAATGTGCACCGTGCGCACAGTCAACAATCAACGGAATTTCGCAATGAATGTTGCTTATAAATCCCTCATAGGTAGGGGAGGTTATAACAATCGCCTTTGCATCAGCATTATTTTTCAAAACTGCATCAACACTGTCCTGATTTATTCGTGTGTACACCCCAAGCTCTTCATTGAATTCAGGCTCAAGATAAACCGCATCAAGCTCCTGCAAAAAGCAGGCGTTATATACGGACTTGTGACAGTTCCTAGCAATGATTATTTTATCGCCCTTGTCACATACACCGCATATTGCTGCAAGAATACCGCAGGTTGACCCATTGACTGAGATGATACTTTTCTTATATCCGAAGCTTTCTGAAATATCCCTTTGCATATCTGCAATCATATCCTGCGGACAATGGAGATTATCAAAGCTGTCAATTTCCGTTATATCAATTTCAACACCGGTAATATGATATTTTCCATTCCGCTTATGTCCCGGCATATGAAAAGGGTATGTGCTTATATTTTCAAGCTTTTCACTTAATTTCAACTGGCTCTTTCTCCTTTTTCAGATTGTGAATACATAGCATTATGTACCCTGCAAAAATCGGCATAAGCTCAATGATTGCCGTTTCTTTAAAAATAATCAGAAGTATTAAATCACTTATCAGAATGATACCGCTGACAGCCGTAAGCGTATATGATTTGCTGAGCAGAAACAGCAGGAATACCGTAATACCTGTTACTGCTGAAAATGTAAGTGACCCGATACAGTGCAGCATATATTCACTATGCTTGTCGTAGTCAAAGTCAAAGCCTATTGTCAGCAGCATACCTATTAATGAAATGATAAGCAGTGCAATGTAAAATTTATATCTGGTTTTTTTGAAACCAATTACGATGTTGAGTGCAAGTGCCGAGTATGTAAGCAGTCCCCATACAGAAAAAAGAACAGGGTGTTCAAGACCGATTTTCGACAGCGCACCGCTGTTTCCAATGAAGCCGCCTATGCTTGCATAACCTATAGAATAGACAGCTGCAATAATGCTTGTTAACAGACAAAATAATTTTTTCATAATTTCACCGCCTATATTGTAACATATTTGATTGACATTTCAAGCAAGTTGTGATATTATTCTTATGCTGATTTAAAATTTATTCTTTCAGCCACAGTTTTTTATTCACGGATTAAGCCGAAAAGTAAGTTTCCAACTGAAAGTAAGCTCCGTCTCGGTAAGTTCTCACCGTGTAAAATGTAGAGGTCAAAAAATTAAATACGCAGGAGTGGCGGAATGGCAGACGCGCTAGATTCAGGTTCTAGTCGGCGGTAAGTCGGTGAGGGTTCAAGTCCCTTCTCCTGCACCACAAAAGAGCAAGTCTTTTGGCTTGCTCTTTTGTTTTTAGTCGGACAAAACAAGAAGTTGATAGAGAAATGCATATAAATTTTGCAAATACGATTTATGATGAATGTGGAAATATTCATAAAATGGCATTTTCATATTGAAAGCTTATATAATTTATGATAAAATTTACGTATTAGTAATTCATTGTTAATACTTTATCAATTTCAGAAGAAAGAGGGCTGATGTATATGGAAAAAACAGGGAAAAAATTGTTAAGTCTTTATCTTGCGTTTTTAATTATCATTTCAATGATAACACCTGCTTTTATTGTTGGCTATGGTGCGGTAAATTCTATTAACATAACGGATGAAAACGGAGTAGAGATTACAGAACGCCAAACAATTAAAGAATATGATACGGTTCAGTTGAAATACACTACCTCAGAGGCTATTCCGGATGGTGCGTATGTCGTATGGTCAAGTAATCTGCCTCTTCTTGCAGGCGTTGACGAAAATGGTATTGTTAAAGGCTACGACTATTCAAAATCTGCCGTTATCAATCTTTGGATTGATGAAAATATCCGTGTTCTTCCGCTTGTGGGAGATGCAATGGCAGATCAAATTCTGAATTCCTTAACAAGTACCGGAGTTGATCTTGATGATATGAACAATGAGCTTATTGTGGCAATCATCAGAGGCATTGCAGGTGATGCACTTGCAAATAGTCTGGAAGCTGTTTTAAACAATATGAATGTAAAAATTTCGGCAATACTCAGAGATGTTAACGGTAATGAAATTTCATCAGATACCGTTGAATTTGTTGTGGAAAAAAATCTTGTTGCAAGTGTTCTTCCGACAGGCGTTCATATTACAAACAGAAATGTAGTTCCTCTCGATGTTGCAGTAGGAAAAACGGTGCAGTTGTTTGCAGCTGTTACTCCTGTCAGACTTCATCATAATGTAAAATGGTCTGTCGGTAAAAATACATTTGACCTTGAATCAAAAAAACATGCAGAGGTTACTGCAGACGGCCTTGTAACATTTACATCTCCTGGTACTGCATCAATATTAGTTCAGGATGCAAGTAATCTTGCTTTTTCAAGTTATATTACATTTAAAGTTTATGACACAGCTGATTTGCCTGTTGAATCATTTGATATTGTTGGTGATACAAGTGTAAAGGAAGGTGAAACCGGTCAGCTTGCTATTGCCAATGTTGTTCCTGAGGGCGCATATACAGGCGACCTTGTTTGGTCTGTTGCAGATCCGGCTGTTGCTGTTATTGACCAGAACGGTAATGTAACCGGTCTTGATGGCGGCGATGGATATATTGAATATTCAAAAACAACGCAGGTTACTGCTGTTGCAGGCGGAGTAACTAGGACTGTTGATTTGAAAGTTACTCGTGCCGGTGTGACCGGTAATCTTTCTTCTGTTGAAATAGCAGGTCCGGATGCAATTCCTGTCGGAAGTGTAACGGAATATAAATCAAATGTTACCCCTGCAAGACTGAATGAAAATAAATCTCTTCATCGTGAATGGGGATTGATTAATCACTTAACAGGAGAGACTCTTTGGGCAACTGATGAAAATTCTGTCACAGATAATTTTATTTCCATTGATTCAAATGGTAATGTAACTGCTCTTGCAAGCGGTCAGGTTACTCTCGTTGCCAAAGCAACATTTAATAATCAAACTGTGGAAACGAAAAAAGATTTAACAGTTGGTAAAGCGATTGAAAGTTTTGATATAACAGGTAAATTCAGTGTAGCAGAAGGAAATGAAGTACAGCTCTCCATTTCCAATATTTTACCTGAGGATTACGATCCGGAAATTTTAGCTACTGCTGTGTGGTCTGTTGCAGATCCAAAGGTTGCATCTGTAACGCAGACCGGTCTTGTTAAAGGCTTAGACTGCGGTGGATCATTGGCTTGGAATAATCAATCGACGGATGTTACTGTTTCTGTCGGCGGTATCTCAAAAACGGTAACGGTTAAGGTTACAAATAAAGTCGGACTTGATAAATACACCGGCGGCCAAATTATTGGATTGGATTATGTAATTAAAGATTTTCCAATGGAATATTCTGCTGTACATTCTCCTGAAAGAGTTAATGCAACCAGACAGTTTTGGGGCGTAGTTACAGACGATGGCTCAGCTCCCTGGAGTGCAAACAGCAGTATGGGCATAACTAACTTTAACGGTAATATGGAAAATTCAATTGTTAAGGTTGATGCCCCTACGGATGGCAACAACGCTGAAACAGGTAAAATCATTGGTCTGCAAGCCGGAACGACCACTATTCATACATATATTGCAAATCTCTTAACAACTTATATTGACCTTCAAAAAGAAATTACGGTTGTTGAGATTGAGCCTAAATCAATAAAAATCACGCCTCCTCAAAAAAACGATTATATTGAAGGCAGCGTTGATTTGGATTTAACAGGCATGGTGATTGAGCTTACCTACAGCAGGGATGATATTGCTGAATATTATGGTGAAGAATTTGCAAATAGCCTTACAGATGATCAGCTTACAGTTCCTGTGACAGATTATACGGTCGGAGAAGTAAATAAAAATACTCTGGATACGGAGCAGTATGTTCTTGTTTCCGTTACACGAGCCGGAAAGAGCTTTAAAACTGTTTTTCCAATAACAATACATTCAAAAGAATTAACAAGTATTGAACTTGAAAATCCACAGTATAAATATCTTGAAGGGGTAACGAATCTCAATCTTTCAGACCTTCGTGTTAAGGCAAATTATAATAATGCTGAATCAGAATATGTAACGGATTATGTTGTTAATGAATCTGAATTCAATCCTGAGCTTTTTGATGAAGAGCAAAACATTACTGTTACATATACTCACGCACGCAGGAGCGCTTCAGCTGCTTTCCCGGTAATTGTTTACGGTATTCCTGTTGTTTCGGTTGATTCAGGTTCGTATAATGGCGGATGGACTGACAATGATATAACCTTTACACTGTCTTCAACACACCAGCTTGATGGGGTTAAATACTATTATAAAACAGATTCTGATTCACAGCTTGTTGAGATTGAAGGAAATACCTTAACTGTAAATTCAAACACAAGTGATGTTTATTATTTTAAAGCGGTAAACAGCAGCAATATTGAAAGCGAGTTTACACAAGGATTTGAAGTTAAGCGTGATGACATAACTCCGTCATTTAAATTGGAGCAAAGTGTTAAAGATGTTACGAATAAAGATTACGCTGTTTTAATCAGTGATATGACAGTTGGTGCATCAGGTATTCAATCGGTTACCCTGAATGGTTCTGATATAACAAACACACCAACGCAGTTTACAGTAAGCGAAAACGGGACATACGACGTTGTAATCATTGCAAATAACGGTCGTTCTTCAACACAGTCAATTACTGTTGAAAATATTGACAAAGAAGTTCCGGCAGTTAACAGCATATCTATTGCCCATAAGGAAAACGGCGGTCTTGCAAGACTCCTGAATAAATTAACATTTAAAATGTTTTTCAATGAAAAGGTTGAAATAACAATTGACGCATCAGATAAAGGTGTGGCAGGAATTGACAGAGTAGAATACCGTTTGCTTGATGAAAACGGAAATCCTATTGATGATTGGAAAACATATAACGAATCAGACAAGCCGACACAGGATTCTGAATTCAAAGGATTTGTTGAAGCTCGTGCAATTGATAAGGCAACAAACGAATCAGAAATTTTGCGTTCAGACGGCTATGTAATTGACAGAGATCATCCGTCTGATGTTATAATGAATGCAACATACAATGGAGAAGCTTATACTCCGGCAACGTGGGTCGCAGGGGATGTTAATGTTGGGTTATCATCAACCGCTTTTTCAGATATTTATGAATATTGTTATCGTATTGACGGCGGCGAATGGATTACACTTGACTCAGATACTTTCACAGCAACGCTGGAGGGAATTCATAAATATGAATTCAAGGCAGTAAGCTATTCAAATCTTGAAAGTGCCGTATCGGAAATGGATATACGAATTGACCGTCAGGCTCCTGTTATACGAGTTGACTTTGAAGGTACATTCGGAAGATGGTCAGGTGACGGCGTTAAGTTTAAATTATCTACCGAAGATGAATCACTTTCAGGTGTATCCTATTATTATGATAACGGTAATGGTTGGGTGAAAATCACAACAGGTGAGGAAATTGAAATTAATTACAGTGTAAATGCAACATTCCGCTTTAAAGCTGTTAATAATGCAGGCACTGAAAGTTATCCGTCTGATAGTTATATTGTTATGATTGACGCAGAGGAACCAACAATCACGCTTAATCAGTCAGTAACAACATCAACAACAAAACCCTATAATATTGAGATACAGACTACGGCAGGTGAAGCAGGTCTAAAATCTCTTTTTGTTAATGGCACTGACATAACAGATAAATCGGAATTTGAGGTCTCTAAAAACGGTACATATGTTTTTACTGCTGTTGGTAATAACGGAAAGATTACAACAAAAGTATTAGAAATAACAAATTTTAAAATTGAAAATGAACCTCCGATTCTTCAAATTGTAGTGGATGGTACAATAGGCCATGTTACAAATGAGGATGTAGTGTTTACACTCAGTACGCCAAATGTCCTTTCAGGTGTTAAATACTATTATTCAATGGGCGAAGAATGGATACCTATGGACGGCGATACACTGATTGTTTCGGAAAACTGTTCTGCTGTGTATAAGTTCAAGGCTGTTAACAGTGCAGGCGTAGAAAGCTATGTCAGTCCCGGATACAAAGTTCTTATTCAGAAAAAGACGGATATAGACTATGCTGCATTGAAGGCGGCTATTGAAAAATTCAGCGAATTAAATTCAGCAGATTATTCAGAAGCGTCATACAATAATCTTAAAAATGTTGTTGATAATCATAAGAGATTGTTAGACGCAGCACAATCTCAGGAAGATGTTGACCGAGCAGTAATAGAAATCCTTGAAGCAATTTATGATTTAGAGCCGTATTTTAACTTTACAGTTTCTGCAGAAAACGGCAGCTATGAAGTAACTTGTGATGGAAGTACATCAAGCGATGGTAAGTATTCATTATTGTTTGGTACAGAAATTACATTGTCGGCAACAGCAAATGAAGGCTATGAATTTGTAGGTTGGTATGATGTAACAAATAATTTGTATTTCAGCAAAGAGAATACGTATACATTCAAGATTACTTCAAATACAAATTTGAAAGCCGTTTGTGCTAAAAAACAGTCTGCAACATTGACCTTTACTACATATAGCAATTGGGTACAGTCAACAGTTACAAAGACAGTTGACGAATGGAACAGCATAACAAGTATTGATGATTTATTGCCTGAAGTTCCTTATAAATATGGTTACAGCAACGGCAGATGGGTATATGATAATGACGAAGTTCTTTCAAAATTAAGAGCAGGTGAATGTGTATTCCTTATTCCTGAATATGATGAAGATGACACTTCATTACCAACACCAAGAGAGCCTGAAAATGGTGAGCCGGCACTTGATTTATATTATAAGCTTGATGCCGATACGAATGTAGGTTCATTTGTAATGGCTGCAGGAATACCGGATGATTGCCGAATTGAATCTGTTGGAATTGCGTTCTATTACAAAAATGCAAATGAATTTGATCCGACAAAGTTTGAATTGCTGAATAATAATAAAATGCTTGTCGGCAGATTTAATACAGATGAGATAGAAGATATTTATATCGTTAATATGAATAAATTCACCTCAGCATATAACTGGGCAGCACGAGGTGTTGTAACCTATTATGATGCTGACGGTAATCTGAAAACTGTATATTCAAATCAGATTAATATCGTCAATAGGGAGCAGGTGTAATATGAAGAAACTGAAAAAACTAATATCTGTTTTACTGCTTGCAATTATGGTATGCAGTTTGAGTATATTTGCATACGCTGCTGAAATTAATATTGACGAACCCAAAGAAAGTCATAAATATACAGTAGTAAGTATCAATGAGAATGATATTACTTATATTTGTGATGATTGCGGGGATACAGTAAATATTCCAAAGAATGAAATTATTGTAATGTGGAATATTGCTTATGTAAATAAACCGCCGCAGCCGACCGATGTTGATGATAGCTCTTATCTTGATTTGCATAAAGACAATATCATCAATGCAAAGGATTATGCAGTATTAACGCATATGTAATTAAAGCATCCGAAGATTTTTAATTCAAGTCTTCGGATGCTTTTTATTACCACTATTACAACATATAATTTTTAAAATGATACAACAAGCTGCATTTTGAATTTTTCTTCCCCAAATACTGCGTGCTGAAGCTAAACTATAGAAAAAGGAGTTTGTGATATGATAAGAAAATTTGAAAAGCAAGACACAAAACGCGTTATGCAGATTTGGTTAGAAGCAAATTTGGAAGTGCATGATTTTGTGTCAAGCGAATATTGGCTTTTACAGTATCAGTCGGTACAGGAACAGCTTTTACCGGCAGATATTTATGTGTATGAACAGGATAACGAAATACAAGGATTTGCCGGTATGATGGATGACTATCTTGCAGGAATTTTTGTTGATAAAAAATACCGCTCTATGGGAATCGGAAAAGGTCTTTTAGAGTGTATCAAGAAAGTTTATCCTGTGTTTTCATTGAATGTTTATCAAAAAAATCAGCGTGCGGTGGATTTCTATCTGAGAGAGAAACTGACCATAGTATCAACAGGCGTTGATAAGGATACAGCAGAGGCTGACTATACAATGGTATGGAGAAAATAAAAAGGCGAGAGTGCTATCGCTCTGTCTCTTATACACATCTGACGCTGCCGACGACTAGTCGAGTGTAGATCT
>UQVI01000074.1 GCA_900544515.1 uncultured Oscillospiraceae bacterium
AGATTCGCCTTAGTCTCGTGGGCGCGGAGATGTGTATAAGAGACAGTTATTATGTTATATTAGATACAGACTTATAAGGGGGTTAATGCCTTGAGTAAAGAAGAGAAAAATGCTAAAAAGCTTGCTAAAAAGGAAGCTAAGCAGGAAAAGAAAAATGTAAAGGCGGAGGCTGCTGCAGCTAAGGCAAAGGCTAAGGCAGACAAAAAACACGCTAAGGATTACGAAAAGTTTGTAAAAGATACTGATAAAAAGAATCAGAAATTACAGGCTAAGGCAAAACAGGACGGCAAAAATTTCACACCTATTGCTATTCCGGCTATTGAGGAATTCCAGACTAAGGGTGAAATCAAAGCTGAAAAGGCTATGAAAAAAGCCTACGCAAGTTACATAAAGAAACTTGAAAAGAAAAATGCACAGACAGAAAAGAAATGTGCTAAGAAGGGCAAGCCGTTTGTTCCGGTTGCGATTCCTACTGAAGAGGAATTTGCTGCTACAGCAGTAAGCGGAAATAAGGCAGGAAAAATCATTTTAACAATTATTCTTGTTCTTCTTATCTGGTTCCTTGTTTACTTTATGATTATGTTTGTAAGCTATAACTATCAGCCTATCGGACCTGAAACAACAACAGCAGAGGGTACGAAAGAACCTGTTGTATATGATTTGTATTCTAATCCGCACGAAATCACAACAACACCTGATTACAGCATTGCTGACGCTAAGCTTTACTTAAAGCAGACACTCAGTGATAACTGGGGTAATCTTGGTTATGGCAGTGATCCATCAAACGGCTCAATTTCTTATAATAACAGAATTGAGAAGATTAATGGTGCAGATTGCTATATGTTCACTTGTGAGGGCAAGACATTTGCAGTTGCTGTTAAGCTTTCAGCTGCTTATTATTGTCATAACGGCGAATATACACCGCTTTCATTCAATAATACAGACCAGTTCAACTGGAATAACTAATCTATAAAAATGAACACCCTTGCATTGCAAGGGTGTTTTTTCGCGGAAAAATACCTGATAATAATAAAACACCTTTGTAAAAGACTGTGTTCTCTGTTAAGAATCTCAGCTAATGCAAAGGTGTTTTTGTTATTAAAATGTATTTAGTTTTTAAGACTGTGAAGTGGTGCCGGGATTTTTCCGCCTCTGTTAATAAACTGAGCAGGGGATTTTGTGTTAACCGGCATAACAGGTCCTGAACCAAGCAGACCGCCGAATTCAAGCTCATCACCAATATCTTTTCCAACAGCAGGAATGATTCTGACAGCAGTTGTTTTGCCGTTTACCATACCGATTGCTGCTTCATCAGCAATAATTCCGCTGATAACTTCAGCAGTTGTATTGCCCGGTACAACAATCATATCAAGACCTACTGAGCATACTGCAGTCATTGCTTCGAGCTTTTCAATCGTGAGCGCACCGGATCTTGCGGCATCAATCATACCTGCATCCTCAGAAACAGGGATAAATGCACCTGAAAGACCACCAACACTGGATGATGCCATAACACCACCTTTTTTCACAGCGTCATTAAGCATTGCAAGGCAAGCAGTCGTTCCTGCACCGCCGCACTGCTCAAGACCGATTTCCTCAAGAATATGTGCAACGGAGTCACCGACAGCAGGAGTAGGTGCGAGTGACAAGTCAACAATACCGAAAGGCACACCCAAACGCTCGGATGCTGCAACACCGACAAGCTGACCCATTCGTGTAATCTTAAATGCTGTTTTTTTAATAAGCTCAGCTACTTCATTGATTGAATATTCAGGATACTTTGATATAGCACTTCTTACAACACCGGGACCTGATACACCGACATTGATTACGCAGTCAGGCTCAGATACGCCATGAAAAGCACCTGCCATAAATGGATTATCCTCAGGAGCATTGCAGAATACAACGAGTTTGCCTGCAGCTATGCAGTCGTCATCCTTTGTAAGCTCAGCGGCTTCCTTAACCTTCTGACCCATAATCTTAACAGCGTCAAGATTAATGCCTGCTTTCGTTGAACCGATATTCACTGATGAGCAGATGTGCTGTGTCTGAGCAAGAGCCTGAGGAATAGAGTTGATAAGCTCTAAATCACCGGCAGCAAAGCCCTTTTGTACAAGTGCACTGTAACCGCCAATGAAGTTAACGCCGATTGTTCTTGCAGCCTTTTCAAGCGTAAGTGCATATTTTACCGGATCACCGCCGCTTACACCTGCAAGCAGAGCAATAGGGGTAACACTTACACGCTTATTAATAATCGGAATACCGTATTCCTTTTCAATCTGTTCACCTGTTTCAACAAGCTTTTCAGCCTTTGTACAGATTTTGTCGTATACCTTCTGACAGGATTTGTCAATGTCTGAATCCGCACACTCAAGGAGAGAAATTCCCATTGTTGTTGTACGTATGTCAAGACATTCGTCCTGTATCATTCTTATGGTTTCAAGAATATCATTTGTATTAATCAAGGATTTTTCCTCCTAAATTCTGTGCATTGAGTTAAAAATATCTTCGTGCATTGCGTGAATGGAAAGTCCGTTCTCATCACCGTATGCTGAAAGCTCGTCAGCAAATTTTGTGAATTCCACACTGCTTTTTGAAATATCTGCCATCATAATCATACAGAACATATCCTCCATAACGGTCTGTGATACTTCCGTGATATTGATGTTGCTTTTTGCACAAATGTCAGACACTTTTGCAAGAATTCCAACCGTGTCCTTACCAACAACTGTAATAACCGCTCTCATATCTGCGCCTCCGTAAATTAATGATTATTTAGTAAACTGTGAAAATTATAACAGAGTAATAAACTTTTTTCAATAAAGTACAGAAATATATTTTATTTTTTTTTAATATGTGGTAAAATAATCTCATTCATTGTAAAATTCTATATAAAATAAGGAAGGAAAATTTGTGGAGTTTTATAATAAGGTTGACCTGCATACGCACAGCATTTTCAGTTTTGACGGAAATGATACCTGTGACGAGCTTTGTAAAAGTGCAGCTGATAAGGGAATAAAGGTACTTGCCATCACAGATCACTGCGATATTGACGGCCGGGATTTAAAGCTTGATGTGCTTTGCTCTCCACAGTTTGATATGCTTTTGCAGATGCAGGAAAAATATAAGGACTGCCTTTGCGTTTTAAAGGGGCTTGAAATCGGTCAGGGTATATACCGTAAAGAGCTTACGCAATATATTTATGATAACTATGCCTATGATTTTGTATTAGGCTCGCTTCATAATCTTGAAAATATGGAGGATTTTTATTTTCTGGATTACAAGCAGTATGATGTGTACGAACTTTTGGATCAGTATTTCAGAGACCTTCTAAGTCTTACCGAATGGGGAATGTTTGATTCTCTTGCACATCTTACATATCCTTTGCGTTATATTGTGGCAAGGGAAAAGCTTGATGTTGATATGTCAAGATTTACGGATGTAATTGACAGCATTTTTGAAAATCTTGCGAAAAAGGATAAGGCACTTGAAATTAATACTTCCGGTCTTTTTATGGAAATGCAGGATACACTTCCGAATATAAGCTTTGTAAAACGCTTTAAGGAGGTGGGCGGTAAATATATTACCGTCGGTTCAGATTCACACTATGCCCAAAAGGTTGGACAGGGTGTTGATGCAGGACTTAAGATTGCCTATGAATCTGGCTTTCAGAATGTTACAATATTTAAAAAACATCAGCCTGTGCTGATGCCGATAAAGTGAGGTAATTTTATGGATAAGCTATTATCATTAATTGAAAAAAATCCGCGACTCAGCAATCAGGAAATAGCGGTTATGCTTGGCGAGGATGAAAAAGCGGTTGAGGAAAAAATCCGTGTATATGAGGAAACCGGTGTGATTAAAGGATACCGTGCAATGATTGACGGAGAGATGACAGACTCTCAGACGGTTACTGCGCTGATTGAAATTAAAGTGCACCCAAAGTTTGAGCACGGCTTTGACGAGGTGGCACAGCGTATTGCTCAGCTTGACGAGGTTGAGAGTGTTTATCTTATGAGCGGCGGATTTGACCTTTGCTGCATGGTTACGGACAAATCCTTTCAGGAGGTTGCAATGTTTGTTGCAAGCCGTCTTGCTCCTATGGACAGCGTTATGTCAACGGCTACCCATTTTATTTTAAAGAAATTTAAAGAGCAGGGAGTTATGTTCTCTAAGCCTTTGAAGGACGATAGGGGGAACATTTCCTTTTGATTAACTACGACGATTTTATAAATGAACGAATCATAAATATCAAGCCCAGCGGTATCAGAAAATTCTTTTCTATTGCTGAGGAAATGGATAATGTGATTTCTCTCGGCGTTGGTGAGCCTGATTTTCTTACCCCCTGGCACATCAGAAAAACCGGTATTGAAACCTTAGAATACGGAAAAACAAGATATACTGCCAATGCAGGTCTAATTGAATTGCGACGTGAGATTGCTGAGCATTACAAAAATAATTATCATATTGAATATGACCCTTCAGGCGAGGTGCTGGTTACAGTCGGCGGCTCTGAGGGTATTGATATGTGTATCAGAACTATTATTGCTCCGGGTGATGAGGTTCTGATTGTTGAGCCTTCATTTGTATGCTATAAGCCGATTGTGGAAATGTGCGGCGGTGTGGCTGTACCCCTTGAAACAAAAAATGAAAACAATTTCCGCTTGACAGCTAAAGAGCTTGAGGAAGCCATTACAGACAAGACTAAGCTCCTTGTGTTACCGTTTCCGAATAATCCAACCGGCGCGGTAATGCGTAAGGATGACCTTGTTGCAATCGCCAAGGTGATTAAGGCACACAATCTTTTTGTTCTTTCGGATGAGATATACAGTGCCCTCACATACGGTGATCAGAAGCACGTTTCCATTGCGTCAATCAGTGGAATGAAGGAACGCACAGTCGTTATAAACGGTTTTTCAAAAACTTATTCAATGACAGGCTGGCGACTTGGCTATGCCTTAGGTCCCAAGCCTGTTATAGAACAGATGACCAAGCTCCATCAGTTTGCCATTATGTCTGCTCCTACAAATTCTCAGCACGCTGCCATTGAAGCCTTGAAAAATGGTGACGGTGATATTGAAAAAATGCGTGAGGATTATGATATGCGCAGACGATATACGGTTAATGCCTTTCGTGAGATTGGTCTTGACTGCTTTGAGCCTGAGGGAGCATTTTACATTTTCCCTTGTATCAAATCAACAGGCCTGACATCAGATGAATTCTGTGAAAAACTCATTATGAGCAAGAGTGTTGCTGTTATTCCCGGTAACGCTTTCGGCGAATGCGGTGAGGGCTTTATACGTGTATCGTATTGTTATTCAATAGAGAATATACGTGAGGCAGTGAGACGTATTGAAGAGTTTATTAAAGAGCTTGGAGTGGACAATGGAAATTAAAGTTAACGCATATGCTAAAATCAATCTTATGCTTGATATTGTGGCAACAAGGACTGACGGCTATCATGATTTGTTTATGATTATGCAGAGCATAGGTATTTATGATACCATAACCATATCGCAGACAAACTCAAAAAAAATAACGATAACCTGCAATATTGATGATATCCCTCTTGATGAAAAAAATATTGCCTATAAGGCAGCTGACGCCTTTTTTTACGCAACAAAAATAAAGAACAAGGGTATCCATATTGACATTGTAAAAAGGATACCTCATGCGGCAGGTATGGCAGGCGGCAGTGCAGACGGAGCAGGAGTGCTTGTTGCACTTAACGAGCTGACAAATGCAGGTCTTACGGATGATGAGCTTTGTGCTATTGGTGTTCAGATTGGTGCTGATGTTCCTTTTTGTATTAAAGGCGGCACACTCCTAGCTCAGGGTATCGGTGATGTTCTGAATAAGGTTAAGCCGCTGAGAAAATGTTATATATTAATTGCAAAGCCTGAGGTCGGTGTCAATACCGCCTTTGCTTACAAGCAGTTTGATGAATGCGGCAAGGTACATACCCCTGATAAATTCGGTATGCTCTGTGCAATGCAGAGCAGGGATCTGGCTGACATAGCATCACGTATGGAAAATGTTTTTGAACAGTTTATTGACGTGCCTAATAAAGTGGATATGAAGAGCATTATGCGTGAAAACGGTGCACTCGGTGTTTGTATGAGCGGCAGCGGTCCGACTGTTTTCGGTATTTTTGAAAGTAAAGAAAATGCGCAGAATGCTGCTGAAAAGCTTACAGATTATGCAAAGGATATTGCAATTACAACGCCTGTGTCAAAGGGCTGTAAAATTGTAAAAGAGTGTATGGAATATAATAACGAAAAATTTATAACAGAGTTTAAAAATATCATCGAAAAGGAATCACCAAAAAAGATTCTGTTTGTTTGCAGTAATGCATATGACAGATACGGCTACAGAACTGTTGTTAATGAGCTTGGTATTGAATGTGTGCCGTTTACAGATTTTGAGCCTTGTCCTGAGGTTTCATCCGTAAAGCAGGGTGTGGAAGTGCTTAATGCAGAAGGCTGTGATTTTATTGTAACAGTAGGCGGCGGCAGTGCAATGGACGTTGCCAAAGCAATCAAGCTTTTTGCAGGGGCGGATATCAAAATTCTTGCTGTCCCTACAACCGCAGGTACAGGTGCGGAGGTTACACGCTTTGCCGTACTTTATAATCACGGTGACAAGGATTCGGTGCGCAGCTATGATATTATTCCTGATTATGCCGTGTTTGATTATACATCACTTGCTTCACTGCCTTACAATCAAAGGGTTGTAACAGGACTTGATGCCTTTTGCCATAGCGTTGAGGCATATTGGTCGGTTAATGCAACAGATGAGAGCAGGGAATACAGCGCACAGGCTCTTGAGCTGTTCGGTGAATACTTTGATAAGTATCTGAATGATGATAAAGCCTCATATGAACTTATGATGAAATGCAGTGAGCTTGCAGGCAGAGCGATTAATATTGCCCAGACGGCAGCACCTCATGCAATGAGCTATAAGCTTCATAAGCTCAAAGGCTTTTATCACGGACAGGCAGTTGCACTCTGCCTTGCGCATATCTGGCAGTATATGCTTGAAAACTGCAGAAGCGCCGAGCTTGAGCTCCTTCTTGCTGAAACGGAGATTCTTTCAGGTTTTACCCCTGAATCATTTCAGAAATTGCTTGATGATTTAGGCTTATGCAGAGATATGGAGCTCACTGTCAGGGAGCTTGATGAATGTGTACACGGTGTGAATGTGGACAGAATGAGCAATCACCCTATGCAGTTTCATTATAACGATATTGAAAATATTTATCGTTCGTTTATGAATGTGAAATAAAAGATGGCGAAGAACTGATTTTTCATTTCTTCGCCTTTTTTGACACATAGAGTACATATAGCTCTGCTATTTTGTAAATGAAAGGAGAAGGATTATGTTTAAAGTATTAGTCGCAGATGATGAAATAAAGATAAGAGAAACGATATCCGATTACTTTACTGCAAAGGGTATAAGCGTTGTAACTGCAGAAAACGGAAAAACTGCATTGGATAAGTTTTATGAGAATCACTTTGATATGGTTATCCTGGATATTATGATGCCTGTAATGGACGGATATGAAGCTTGCCGTCAGCTTCGCAGGGAAAGTGATAAGCCTGTCCTTTTTCTCACGGCTAAGGGTCAGGAACAGGATTATCTGAAAGGCTATAATATCGGCTGTGATGATTATATTGTTAAGCCGTTTCCTCTCTCTGTGCTTTATGAAAAAGCAGTTTATTTGATGAGAAAATACAGAGGATTTGACAAAAATAACAGATTATCCGTAAGCGGTATTACTCTTGATACAGACACTATGAAGGTGTTTACAGATGATAAGGAAATCGTATTGTCAAATAAGGATTTTAAAATACTGAAGTACCTTATGGAGAACAAGAACATCATTATCAGCCGAGAGCTGATTATCACACATATATGGGGTTACGATTTCGCCGGAGACGACAGAGTTGTTGATACCCATATAAAGCGTATAAGACAGGCACTCGGTGAAAAATCATTCTGTATAAAGACGGTTATAAATAGCGGATATTCTTTTCAGGAGGTGGCAATATGAGCAAGAAAAAGCTGAACTTGTTTATTTCAGTATCATTGATATTCTTTTATTTAATCAGCACATTTTTTATATTTACATTTGAAAATAAAAGGATCGGTAATGATTTTCAAAATTATTACCTTCAGCTTAGTAATAGGTATATCGCTTCCGATAACTTGGAATATGAAACGGTGGATGATTTCATGTTTGACATTACACAATCCACACGTGAGTACCCATATATTATAACTCTCTATGACCATGATACATTAGATGTTATAGCTCAGAGCGGTTCAATGCTGCAAATTTTTGGGATGTCTGAGCAAAATCGCTATTGCTATCTTGATGAATATATAACGGATGATAATTCAAAGCAGTTTCTGAAAAAAGAAAATGAGCATGATTTTGTAACAGATTTAGCCTACTATGAAAAAGACGGCAATATAATACCTGTTAAAATGACTCTTGCACAGCTTGTTTCCTATGATGGTGAAGAGAAAAAAGAAAATCAAAGGGACATTGTTTTCAGCAATCAGGCAGATAATACACTCTATTATAACTTTGTCAGTGATGAAACAGAGGAATCTTGTCTTTATGAATTTATTGATGTGGACAGACAGAGCTTCCGTCACAGGAATTATGAATATTTAAGAAATAATCTTGATACTATGCTTATCAATAAGGACAGTTTTGATAAAGGCATTTACGGACCTGAAGAAATATCTTCATTCAGCTTTGTTAACTTTAAAAATGGAAAGAGCTATTATATATCCATTCAGGCGCAGATAACACCGTTTTTGGAAACTGTCACATCAATGAATTTTAAATCAGCTGTATCGGAACTGTCGATTATGTTTTTGATGATAAGTATTGTAATATTCATAACTGCTAATAAATATTATAATAAAAATAAGAAGTTTAACGAAGCCAAATATGCTTTCACAAATGCTGCGGCACATGAGCTTAAGACACCTCTGGCTGTTATTGAAAATCAGTGCGAATGCTGTCTCTTATACACATCTGACGCTG
>UQVI01000075.1 GCA_900544515.1 uncultured Oscillospiraceae bacterium
GATTCGCCTTAGTCTCGTGGGCTCGGAGATGTGTATAAGAGACAGATATTGTTTCAGCTCAGGATATAAAAAATCTTGAAGCACAGGCTGTTGCTGCTATGAACACGCTTCACAGCAAAACAGGTGCCGGAAACGATTTTCTTGGCTGGGTAACACTTCCTACCGATTATGACAAGGAAGAATTTGACCGTATCAAAAAGGCAAGTGAATATATCAAGGAAAACGCAGATATATTAATTGTTATCGGTATCGGCGGTTCATATCTTGGTGCAAGAGCAGTTATTGAGGCTCTCACATCACCAAATTATAATTCAATCAAAAAGGATACACCTGATATTTACTTTATCGGTAACTCTATCAGTCCTTCGATGCTTACAGAGCTTGTTTCAATCTGTGAGGGTAAGGATATCTGTGTAAATGTTATCAGCAAGAGCGGTACAACAACTGAGCCTGCTATTGCATTTCGAGTATTCCGTGATCTTGTTTACAGCAAGTATTCTGAAGAAGAGGCTGCAAAGAGAATTTTCGCAACAACAGATAAAGCTAAGGGTACACTTAAGGAATTAGCTGATTCAAAGGGTTATGAAACCTTTGTTGTTCCTGATGATGTCGGCGGCAGATTTTCAGTTCTTACAGCAGTTGGTCTTCTTCCGATTGCTGTTGCAGGAATTGATATTGACGAGCTTATGGCAGGTGCAAAGGAAGCACAGGATTCTCTTAACGCTGAAAGTGTTGAAGAAAACGATGTGCTCAAGTATGCTGCAGTAAGAAATGCATTTTATAATAAGGGCAAAAAGCTTGAATGCTTTGTTTCCTATGAGCCTTGTATGGCAATGTTCAATGAATGGTTAAAGCAGCTTTTTGCAGAAAGTGAGGGTAAGGACGGCAAGGGCCTTTATCCTGTATCCTGTATTTTCTCAACCGATCTTCACTCAGTTGGCCAGTATATCCAGGAGAGCGGAAGTCCGCTTATGTTTGAAACCGTTATTAAATTCAATCAGCCTAAGGACGATTTCCTTATCACTGAGCAGGAGGGCAATATTGATGGCCTGAATTTCCTTGCAGGCAAATCAATGAGCTTTGTAAATGAGAAGGCTCGTGAGGGTACACTCCTTGCTCATACTGACGGCGGCGTAGGCAATCTTGTTATTGAGTGTGATTCAGTTTCAGCTAAGGATATCGGTTATCTTATCTATTTCTTTGAAAAAGTATGTGCTGTTTCAGGCTATATTCTCGGTGTAAATCCATTCAATCAACCCGGTGTTGAGAGCTATAAAAAGAATATGTTTGCTCTTCTCGGCAAGCCTGGCTATGAAAAGGAAAAAGAAAGTCTTGAAAAACGTCTTGGCATATGTTAAGATGTAATTGAAAATAAATCACCTTTGGAGGAATTATAATGATTAAACTTATCATAGGCAATAAGGGTGCAGGTAAAACAAAAAGATTAATTGATCAGGTTAATACCTGTGTTGAAAGCTCTGACGGAAATGTTGTATGCATTGAGAAAGAGCCTAAACTTACATATGATGTTTCTTCAAAAGCTCGTTTGCTTGAGACTGAAACATATCTTATCAACGGTCACAAAGCATTTTATGGTTTCCTTGCAGGTATTTGTGCAGGCAACTATGATGTAACAGATGTGCTTGTTGATGCAACATTCAAGATTGTCGGCAGAGAGTATGAAAAGCTTCCACAGTTTTTTGAGATGCTTTCACAGCTTTCAGAAGCTACAGATGTAAACTTTTATTTTACAATCAGCTGTGATAAAGAAGATTTACCTGTTGAAATCTTTGATTATTGCGAAGAAATGTAATTGAATAAAAAGAAAGCCGTTGATTTTCAGCGGCTTATTTTTATGTTCTTATCTTTATTAAATTTTAAAAATTTCTATTGACAAAGAGCGTGCTTATATATATAATACTAAGGTGCAAGTGCGAGTAAGCACTTTATGGAGTGGTTTAATGAAAATTGACCTTACGAACTTATTCAATGGCAGTAAAAACGAAATCTCCCTCAATCATTCATTTGATATGAGTGATTTGATTTACAGTTCATACACACCGATTAAGGATGCTGTTACTGTAAAAGGAAAGCTTTTCTCAAAGGCAGATGTTGTTTATCTTGATATAAGCATAGCTTTTACTTTTAATGGCTTTTGTGACAGATGTGCTGAGGAGATTGTAAAGGATTTTTCTTTCAGCGTAAAAAAAATTGTTGTTGAAGAGTTGCAGAATGAAAATGATGACGATGATTATATCGTTGTTAAAAACAGAGTTCTTGATTTGCAGGAGCTTGTGAATGAAGAGGTTTCGCTGAATTTACCGACAAAAATTCTTTGCAATGATGATTGCAAGGGGCTTTGTCCTCAGTGCGGAGCGAATCTTAATGTCAGTAAATGTGATTGTAAAAAGGATGTAGATCCGAGACTTTCCGCTCTTTTACAATTACTTGATGAAGAATAATAAAATGCTTTTAATATAAAAGGAGGCACTTAAAATGGCAGTACCAGCAAGAAAAACATCAAAGGCAAGAAAGAATAAGAGACGTTCAAGTGTTTGGAAGATGGATGCTCCTACACTCGTAAAATGCTCTAACTGCGGTGGCTATACAGTATCACACAAGGTTTGTAAGAACTGTGGCTACTATGATGGCAAAGAAGTTATCAGCAAGGAAGAAGCATAATTTTATTACAATTTGTGGACGGACAGATTTGTCCGTCTTTCTTGTTATTGAAGCAAAATATTTTAACGTTTTATTAGGAGGCAGATTATGGCAAAGTCTGTTGTTGCAATTGTCGGCAGACCTAATGTGGGCAAGTCGACGCTTTTTAACAAGTTAATAGGCAGCAGATTATCTATTGTTGATGATACTCCGGGTGTAACACGTGACAGAATTTACGGTGACTGTGAGTGGCTTAACAATAAATTTCTGCTTGTTGATACCGGTGGTATTGAACCTAATACAAATGATATCATTCTCAGTCAGATGCGCTCACAGGCAGAGATTGCAATTGAAACAGCTGATGTAATCATTCTTGTTACCAATCTCCGTGACGGAGTTGTTGCAAGTGACCACGAGGTTGCTTCAATGCTTCAGAAAAGCGGTAAACCGATTATTCTTTGTGTAAATAAGTGCGACAGCATCGGTGCACCTGACCCTGAGTTTTATGAATTCTATAATCTTGGTATGGGTGATCCGATTGCCGTTTCTGCTACACATGGTCACGGAACCGGAGATTTACTTGATGAAGTTATCAAGTTTCTTCCCGAGCAGACTGAAGAGGAAGATGATGATGAAATCATCAATGTTGCAATTATCGGCAAGCCGAATGTGGGTAAATCATCACTCGTCAATAAAATCAGCGGTGCAAACAGAGCAATCGTTTCTGACATTGCAGGCACTACGCGTGACACTACGGATACATTTGTTGAAAATCAATATGGTAAATTCAATTTTATTGATACTGCTGGTTTAAGGCGTAAAAGTAAGGTGAATGATGCAATTGAAAAATTCAGCATTATCCGTGCAAGAATGGCTGTTGAGCGTGCAAATGTCTGTGTGATTATGATTGATGCTGTGGAAGGCTTTACTGAGCAGGATTCTAAGGTTGCAGGCATAGCACTTGAACAAGGCAAGGCTTGTATCATTGCAGTTAATAAGTGGGATGCTGTTGAAAAAGACGGTAGCACTATGAATGAATACAGAAAGAAGCTTGAAAATGATTTTTCATTTATGAGCTACGCACCGATTATGTTCATTTCTGCAAAAACAGGTCAGAGAATTGAACGTCTTTATGAAATGATTTCATTCGTTCATTCTCAGAATTCAATGCGTATCTCAACCGGTAAATTGAACGAGGTGCTTGCAGGTGCAACAGCACGTGTGCAGCCGCCTACAGATAAGGGTAAAAGACTTAAGATTTACTATATGACGCAGGCATCAACCCGTCCGCCAACATTCGTTTTCTTCGTAAATAATTCAGAACTCTTCCATTTTTCATATCAGAGATATCTTGAAAATCAAATCAGAGAGGTATTTGGTCTTGACGGTACCCCTGTGCGTTTTATTATCCGTGAAAGGGGAGAGGGTAAAAAATAATGTCGGTTATAGCATGTATTTTTATAGCTGTATTATCCTATTTGCTTGGCAGCTTAAATTTCGGTGTTATTCTATCAAATAAACTAAAAAAAGACGATGTAAGGAATCACGGCAGCGGTAATGCAGGCACAACAAATATGCTCAGGAATTATGGCAAGGGTATTGCTGTTCTGACTATTCTGGGCGATATGCTTAAGGTATTTGTTGCAATATATATTGCCAATTTGATTTACAGCTATGTACCGATGCCTCTGAATGAACTCGGAAATGATATGATCAGTACATCCGATATGGACATGGTGATAAAATCCTTTGCAGGTTTTTTCTGTGTGCTCGGTCATATTTTCCCTTGTTATTTCAAATTCAAAGGCGGTAAGGGTGTAGCGACCTCAGGCGGTATGGTTTTTGCAATTGATTGGCGGATTGCATTAATTCTGCTTGCAGTGTTTTTTGTTGTCGTTTTCATTACAAGATATGTTTCGCTCGGCAGTATCGTAATGGCGGTTCTATATCCGGTGTTTATCTTTATATTCTACAAAAGTATTATATTAACAGTGATTGCTGTAATTTTTACACTTATTGTAGTGATTGCTCACAGAGAAAATATAAAAAAGCTTATTCATCATACAGAAAGTAAAATAAGCTTCAAGTCTAAAAAGAAAAATAAATAGATTAAAACAGGATGCAATTCAATGCATCCTGTTTTTTTATAATATACGATTGATTACTTCAGCTATATCCGCGTCGATACAAATTGACTGACGCTCTAATTCTTCAGGGCAATCAGTATCACCTCTGTTTATACAGGCATATATTGATTTTGGATTTTGTGCAGTCATCTGCCAAAAAGGATACTTAATAATAACAGGGGTGTTGTATCCTACGCCAATTTCAAGATAGAGCACATTCAAATCCTTATGCCTGCGGATAAAATCACTATATTGTTCACTTGCTTTATACCACCCCTCATCCTGAACAAATTTATCATCACATCTTAAATTTGTTGTGAGTGGCTTACCGCAGTGAGGACACTTGGGAATTAAATTGCTTGGTATTTTCATATCATTTTGCTGTTCATACATAACCTTGATTATTTCTTCATTATCAAAGGTTTCCTGACAGCAGGGTGTACTGCACTGAAAAAGTCCGTAATCACCCTGTGTATAAAACAATCTCTTTTTATCAAAGCCAGCCCTTTGAAAACAGTGGTCAACATTTGTTGTGATAACAAAATAATCTTTATCTTTAACCAAATCATACAGCTTATAATATAAATCCGTCGGCATATCCATATAACGGTTAATATAAATATATCTGCTCCAGTATGCCCAGAATTCCTCCTGTGTTCTATACTGATAAAATCCGCCGTAGTACATATCATCAAAACCGTATTTTGCTTTGAAATCAGAAAAATATTTATTGAATCTTTCGCCGTTGTACATAAAACCTGCTGCTGTAGACAGACCTGCTCCGGCCCCGATTATTACGGCATCACAGTTGTCCAGTGCGTTTTTTAATTTATTAATCTGCACTGAGCAGCTCTCTGTAGATTTTATAGTCCTTATCCTTGAAAACATTGAATATCACCTTGATTCTGCTATTTGTTTCTGCCTTGTATTTCTTTACTGTATCAACCGCAATTTCCGCCGCCTTATCATTCGGAAAACGGAATTCACCTGTTGAAATACAGCAAAATGCAATACTGTTTAAATTGTATTCGTCAGCCTTTTTCAAGCATTCATAATAACAGGAGGCAAGTAATTCCTTATCCTTTTTTGTAAGAATACCGCTTATAATCGGACCGACAGTGTGTAAAATATATTTGCTCGGCAGATTATATGCAGGCGTTATTTTTGCTTTGCCTGTGGGCTCTTTAAAACCTTGTTTCTGCATAATTCCAGCGCACTTTAAACGAAGTCGCACACCTGCAAAGGTGTGAATGCAATTGTCAATACAAACGTGGCAAGGACAGAAACATCCCAAAAGCTGATTGTTCGCCGCATTGACGATTGCATCTGCATCAATTGTTGTGATATCGCCCTGCCATAAATACAGATTATCATACAACGGCATCAGCTCGTAAATATGCGTAATCCCTTTTTGGCTTATTTCATTTTTCAGATATTCATCTTCAACACTTAGATATGCATCGCTGATGCATTCAGGCATACGGACATTAACAAGTGAACGATAGAGATTAAATTGCTCATCCGTATTGTCAGGTATTTCAACCTTATTGTATCTTGGATTTTCTGCAAGCAGATATTTAATCAACCATAAAAGTTTTTCATTTTGAGTCATAATATCTTCTGTATTATCGGAATTTTGATTTATGATTAACTTTGCTATTTTCTTACTACAGAAATTCTTTGCTGAATATGATTACCATTTGCAATTTCATCAACCATTGCAATTGCATAATCAGCATAAGAAATAATACTTTCGCCCTTTTCGTTTAAAGTTAATTCTTCACCTGCTAAAATGTATTCACCTGTTCTTTCACCATCTGCCTGAAAATCACCTGCAGGTGATACAAAAGTCCATTTAACATCATTTCTGAGACGAAGCTCATCAAGTGCTTTACTTTGTGCTGCTGCAAGTGGTTTAAATATTTCAGGGAAATCAGGACCATCCATTACCTGAACAGTATGTTCAGTATTGACATAAAGACTTCCGGCACCACCAACAACGACAAGTCTGGTAGCTGTACTTGAAAGTGCATCACATAATACCTTAAGTGAAGTGCTGTGAAGAGGAAGTGTATCCTCTGTCCATGCACCGAATGCATCAACTACAACATCAAATTCCTTCAAATCTTCAGTGGAAATGTCCAAAATATCCTTGATTGAAAATTTTGGAGCAACTGACTTGTTTTCGTCTCTTACGATTGCTGTTACATCCATACCTCTTTTAACAGCTTCCTCTGTAATAAGTCTTCCTGCTTTACCATTTGCACATACTACTGCTAATTTCATTTATATTTATCTCCTTTAGAATGATTTACGATTTGTAAGAGTGTGTCGACTTATCTCTTGACTTCATTGTACCGCTTATGGTATCATCTGTAAAGTAAGCACTTTATTGTGCCGTAGTTACCCAAAGGGAACTATTGGGCAGTTACCAATTGGTAACAAATGCGTATTTTCGCAGCTTATCACGGAAAATACAAATTCAAAAAAATCTCAGAAAATTTTTTAGGAGATGTTATTATGGCTGAAAATGAAGTGAAAAATCTGCCAGCCTGTCCGGTAGAGACCACATTAACATTGATAGGAAATAAATGGAAAGTATTAATCCTGCGTGATTTATTACCCGGTACAAAAAGATTCGGCGAATTAAAAAAGTCTTTAGGCTCTGTAAGTCAGAAGGTACTTACGGCACAGTTAAGAGATATGGAGGCGGACGGTCTTATTTCAAGAACAGTTTATGCTGAAGTACCGCCGAGAGTTGAATATACATTAACAGACTTGGGTATGAGCCTGAAGCCTGTTCTTGATTCAATGCTGACTTGGGGGGAAAATTATAAGGCAAGCATATAAAAAGGTACAGGCAGTTGCCTGTACCTTTCAGCTATGTCTTAAAAATTCAGTTGTAAATCCACCCAGCTTTCCTGTTCAGCCGTTTTAATTTCATCTTCAGGCTGAATATTTCCAATCAGAAGCGGTGAATTCGGATTATGCAGCTTTGCATTTCTGATAACCGCGTCTTTATTTGTGTTTGCGTAACAATATCTGCAAAAATGCCTGCAGGTATCATATGCACCTATATCATTACCGAAGAAACAGGCGCAGTCCTTACGCTGGCTTTTTTTCTTCGGCATATTTAATTTGGTATGCAACGCAGTTTCATACACTGTCTGTGTTAAGCAGCCGTCACAGTCAATACCGTATTGTTCCAGCTCATTACCCTCTGCGCAGGCTTTTATTGTGATACCATACTTTTTTCCGATATCGGCGAAGACTTTGCCGATTATCAATCGTTCTTCCTTGCTTACCATTCTGCCCTGTGGAAAATTTGTTATAACCTTTTTATATAAATCAATAAAGCTGATAATACAGGTATGCGTATAGCTTGAAAGCTCCTTTGCCATTGATTCAAAGGCATTAAGATGAAAGTCAATCGAATACTTGTCTGTTATGAATATCGGGTCATATCTCCAGCCAACGCTGTCAATTCCGACAGCTTCAGACAGCCTCTTAAAATCCTGAATCACTTTTCTTTTATCAGGAACATTGGACTCAATCTCCTTTCCGTAAGGTGTTATTGTAACAAACCAGTATTGTCCGAACGGATTGAGAACATCCATATGTTCCAGCATAGGAGCAGGATTTTTCGTGCAGAAGGCTATCAGGTCAACAACATCAGGATTTATGATATATTTTGTAACTGATGAAGGATTATACGGATTACGCACCATAACATAGCCTTCCTTTATTCTGTTGATAAACCATTCTGCATAAAAAGCAGGGATATCCGTTCTCATTCCTGTTTGTAAAATCATAATGAACCTCTGATTATTAATATTAATTTAAAATATCGGCAAAAAAATAAGCACCGAAAAATCGGTGCTGTTTTTATGCGAAATAATTATGCTCTTTCAACCTTACCTGAGCGAAGGCATCTTGTACATACATTAACTCTTTTAGGAGAGCCGTTTACAATAGCCTTTACTTTTTTAATGTTTGGTTTCCAGGTTCTGTTTGATCTTCTGTGTGAGTGAGAAACCTTGATGCCGAAAGATACGTCTTTTCCGCAGTATTCACATTTTGCCATTTGCGAACACCTCCTTAAATATTTAGAACGTTGGTATAATATCACAAC
>UQVI01000076.1 GCA_900544515.1 uncultured Oscillospiraceae bacterium
CTCGTGGGCTCGGAGATGTGTATAAGAGACAGATATACAGGATAACAAACAATTAAATCACTCTTTTTGCCGAATATTCCGCCGAATACAACTGACAGAACAATCATATTAAGAAGTGGCTGCAAAAAGCTCCACAAAATACCGAGCCACGAGTTACGATATTTCAGCTTTACGTTTTTCATTGTCAGCTCTTTGAGCAGATTTTTATACTTATTGAACATATCAACGCCATGGTTGAGTTCACGATTCTCTTTAACTTTCACAAAGGCACCTCTTTGCTTTGATAAATGAATGAATTGAATAAAAACGATTGCACTTATCTCTGTATTAATAACTTAGGGATTATAGCACATATCCTATTTTTTTTCAACTTGACACGTAAATAATAAACAATTGTCGTATTATTGTCCTGAATCATCTGAAAATATCCGCAATCTCAATTGCGGTTTTACGAGCAGACATATTGCCGTCAATCACATAATCTGCTGCACTCAGATATTTTGACTTACGTTCATCATAAAGCTGTCGTGCTTTTTCTCTATCCTGGAAAAGAGGTCTTGTTTTTGAATTGCCTATACGCTGGCATATAACATCAAAATCCGCATCCAAAAATACAATCTTTCCACCTTGTTTGAGTGCATCCACATTTCTCTGAAAAGTCAGTGCTCCCCCTCCTGTTGAAACAACACAGTTTTTCATATCTGAAATCTTCTTACAGCACTCAAATTCCAAATCCCGAAAATAATCTTCTCCATGAACAGTAAATATTGCTTTGATTGCAACACCCTGCTCACGCTCAATAAGCTCATCGGTATCAATAAACTTTCTTCCCATTATTTTAGCCAGCTCCTGACCTACAGTAGTCTTTCCGCTGCCCATAAATCCACAAAGAATAATGTTCATTATTTTTTCAGCTCACTTTCTGCAATTTCAATAACAGGCTTAATCTGCTCCATAGTGAATTTTACACCAAACCAGATTTCCTGTGCAACAGCCGCCTGCCATACCAGCATCGGCAGTCCATTGGAATATTTAGCACCAGCCGCCTTAGCATATTTAATCAGTTGTGTTTCCATAGGATTATAAACGGCATCAAATACAGCACTGCAATATTTAACCTTTTCCTCAGGCAAGACACACGCATCAACATTTGGAAACATACCTACAGGAGTACCGTTTATAAGAACATCATATTTACCGTCGACCTCATCAAGAGTAATGACCTTAATTGTTTTTCCAAGCTTGTCCTCTATCTCACGTTTGATCTGATTCCCTGCATTTATATCAGCGTCGCGAACTGCAATTGTAAGATCAGCTCCTGCAAGCACGCTTTCAAAGGCGAACATTCGGGATACTCCACCGCTGCCGCAAAGAAGCACCTTACCCTTAAGCTCAATATCAGCCATTTCAAGTGCACGGAGAAAACCGAAACAGTCGGTGTTATATCCTGTAAGAATACCATTTTTATTATCAACCGTATTTACCGCACCAAAAAGCTCCGCTCTTTCGGAAAGTCCGTCAAGAAAGGGAATGATATTTGTCTTATGGGGAATGGTAACATTAAAACCGTTCAGCTTTTTCAGTTCTTCAACGCCCTGTGAAAAGCTGTCAGGATGAACCTCCTTCAGCTCATAGGATGCATCCATTCCATTTATTTTAAAAAGCGCTTTATGTATAACCGGTGACATAGAATGTCCTAAAGGGAAACCGGTGAGTCCGAATTGATTCATTTATTTTACCTCGTTAAAAAAAATTATTGACAATTGAATAGGAATTATATAATATGATAATAACATAACAAAACAATATTAACAACTACTTTTTGAGGTGAAGGTTATTATGGTATTAGAAAAAATCAAAGCTATTCTCTCCGAACAACTGGATATTGATGAAAATAACATCAATGCTGACAGCCTTATTGTGGAAGATTTAGGTGCTGACAGTCTTGACGCTATCGACATCGTTATGTCTGTTGAAGATGAATTCGGAATCGAGGTTCCTGATGAAATCGTGGAGAAAATGGAAAGCGTAAATGATATCATTACTTTTGTTGAAAATAATATATAGGACACATCCAAATAATTGTTCATTATATTTACGAAATAGTACGTATATCATTGACTTTAAATTATAAATAAAGTAAAATGAAAGCAGGTATAAAACCTGCTTTTTTGTTTATCAAAAAGGCAATAATCAGGCTGTTATTGGGTATAATTATTTATATCATCAGCCGTTTTGAGAGGGGTAATCCATATGTCTGAGAAATATGTTATGGCGCTGGATCAGGGTACCACATCCTCACGTGCCATCATATTTAATAAGAAAGGTGAAATTGTAGCAAAAGCTCAGAACGAATTCACTCAGTACTATCCGGAAAATGGTTGGGTTGAGCACGACCCGATGGAAATTCTGTTTTCACAAATCAGTGCTATTTTATCATGTCTTAGACTTGAAAAGGTAGATCCTAAAGATATTGCCGGAATAGGAATAACCAATCAGAGAGAAACTACTATTGTCTGGGATAAGGAAACCGGAAAGCCTGTTGCAAATGCGATTGTATGGCAATGCCGAAGAACTGCTCAATACTGTGAGGAACTTAAGGCTGAAGGACTGAGCGATTATATCAAGGACACTACAGGTCTTCTTATTGATGCTTATTTCAGTGCGACAAAAATCAAATGGATTCTTGATAATGTAGAGGGCGCAAGAGAAAAAGCAGAAAACGGTGAACTCCTATTTGGTACAGTTGACACTTGGCTAATATGGAATTTAACGAATGGCAAGGTACATGTAACGGATTATTCAAATGCATGCAGAACTATGCTGTTTGATATTAATAAGCTTTGCTGGGATCCGTTTTTGTGCGAAAAACTCGGAATTCCAATGAGCATGCTGCCTGAGGTAAAACCATCAAGCTGTATTTATGGCAAGGTTGCCAAGATTACAGGTATAGAGGATATTGAAAATGTTCCGATAGCGGGTGCAATCGGTGACCAGCCGGGTGCACTATTTGGTCAGGGATGCTTTAATATCGGCCAGGCTAAGAACACTTACGGCACAGGCTGTTTTCTACTGATGAACACAGGTGATAAAAAGGTTAATTCACGTTCAAATCTTCTCTCCGGCATTGCTTGGGGAATAGATGATAAAATTACATATTCGCTTGAGGGATCTGCCTTCAATGCCGGCTCTGTAATCAAATGGCTGAGAGATGAGGTTGAACTTATACATTCAGCTCCTGAATGTGATGAGCTGGCATCTGAGGTTGATGACGCCAATGGACTTTATTTTGTACCTGCTTTCACAGGGCTTGGTGCTCCATACTGGGATATGTATGCAAGAGGAACAATGATCGGCTTAACACGAGGTGTTAACCGCAAGCACATTTGCCGTGCTGTACTGGAAAGCATTACATTCCAAATGACCGATTTACTTGAAGCAATGATGAGTGATTCAGATATTATGCTAAAGGATTTACGTGTTGATGGCGGTGCATCTGTATCAGATATTATGATGCAGATTCAGGCTGATATGACAGGTGTCCCTGTAAACAGACCTAAAAATATTGAGACTACAGCTCTCGGTGCTGCTTACTGTGCAGGACTTGCAACAGGCGTGTGGGAAAATACGGACGAAATTGAGGCAAACCGCCAGGTTGATAAAATGTTTATTCCTTCAATGGAAACAACATTAAGAAATAAAAAATATTCTGACTGGAAACGTGCAGTTGAACGCTCACGCAACTGGGAAAGATAAAAAGCAAAGGAGATTTTGATTTATGGGTAAGGTAATATGTCCATGGGGATTAATCACAGATTTTGTAACTGACGCATTTGTCGGCTATGGTATTCCCAGAGAAGAAGCAGAGATTTGTACAGATGTACTGCTTGAATCAGATAAGCGCGGTATTGAAAGTCACGGATGTAACAGATTCAAACCAATCTATCTCGACCGAATCAAGGCGGGTATTCAAAGTCCTGTAACAAACTTTGAAATTGTTAAGGAAACGGAGACCACAGCAGTAGTTGACGGCCACAATGGAATGGGACAGGTAATTGGTTACAAAGCCATGCAGATGGCAATTGATAAAGCTAAAAAATACGGACTGGGAATGGTTGCAGTTCGTAATTCCTGTCACTATGGTATCGCCGGATACTATGCAACTCAGGCAACAGAGCAAGGCTGTATCTGTATTACAGGTACGAATGCACGACCTTCTGTTGCTCCGACTTTCGGCGTTGAAGGTATGTTCGGTACCAATCCGCTTACAGTAGGTATTCCGAGCGATGAAAAGTTTGACTTTGTAATTGACTGTGCAACATCAATTACACAAAACGGAAAAATTGAATATTACGCAAGAATCAATGAGGACGTTCATCCGGGTACAATTATCGGCACAGACGGTGAGCCTGTTGATGGTGATGCAGGTATTGCACTTAAAAGAATTCGTGAGGGCTCTGCCGCTCTTACTACACTCGGCGGTATCGGCGAAGCTCTTGGCGGATACAAAGGCTACGGCTATGCAATGATTATTGAGCTCCTTTCCGCTATCCTTCAGGACGGAAGCTACGGTAAGGACCTTGACGGCAAGGATGAAAACGGCAACATCAGACCATATCATCTTGGTCACTTCTTCATTGCTATTGATACAAACCATTTTCTTGGGGAAGAGCTTGTAAGAAGCAAGGCAGGAGAAATTCTCCGTTCTATCCGAAATTCAAAGAAAGCACCTGATGCTGAAAGAATTTACACCGCCGGCGAAAAGGAATATGAAATCTGGCTCAGCAGAAAAGACAGCGGTGTTCCTATTAACGAGTCTGTACAGGGCGAAATCAACGCAGTTCGTGATGAACTGGGACTTGATTATACTTTCCCATGGGAGGATAACTATGTTCCTTACCCTGAGAAAAATATAAAATCTCATATCGCAAGAGACTAATCAACTTAAATTGACACTGAACAGGAACCCCTTTTCAGTGTCAATACATATTTATATTTTAGGAGAAATAACATAATGGATTATCGTAAAGAATCATTAAAATTACACGGAGAATGGAAAGGTAAGCTCGAGGTTACGGCCAGAGCTAAAGTTAACGATAAGGATGCACTTTCACTCGCATACACTCCGGGTGTGGCAGAACCTTGTCTCGCTATTCAGGACGATTACAATAAGAGCTGGGAGCTCACACGCCGCTGGAATATGGTAGCCGTTATCACAGATGGTACTGCTGTACTAGGACTTGGTGACATCGGTCCGGAAGCCGGTATGCCTGTAATGGAAGGTAAATGCGTACTCTTCAAGGAATTCGGTGATGTTGATGCATTCCCGCTGTGCGTTCGCACAAAGAATGTGGATGAGTTTGTTGAAACAGTTTACAACATCAGCGGCTCCTTCGGCGGTATTAATCTTGAAGATATCGCTGCTCCAAGATGCTTTGAAATTGAAGAAAAGCTTAAGGAAAAGTGTGATATTCCTATTTTCCATGATGATCAGCACGGCACAGCAGTTGTTGTTTCAGCTGCACTTATTAACGCAACAAAACTTACCGGCAAAGCACTTTCAGACTGCAAGGCAGTTATCAACGGCTCAGGTGCTGCAGGTATTGCCATTGCAAAACTTCTGATGTCACTTGGTCTGCGCGACGTAATCCTTTGTGACAGAACAGGTGCAATCTATGAGGGCAGAGAAAACCTCAACGCATCAAAAGAAGATATTGCAAAGGTAACAAACAGAGAGATGACAAAGGGTTCACTCGTTGAGGCTGTTAAGGGTACAGATATATTTATCGGTGTATCTGCGCCGGGTGTGCTTACACAGGATATGATTAAGACAATGAATTCTGATCCTATCGTTCTTGCTATGGCTAATCCGACTCCTGAAATAATGCCTGATGAAGCTAAGGCTGCCGGCGCAAAAATCGTTGGCACAGGCCGTTCTGACTTCCCTAACCAGATTAACAATGTTGTCGCTTTTCCTGGCATTTTCAGAGGTGCTCTTGACGTAAGAGCAAGTGCTATTACAGAAAACATGAAGATAGCTGCGGCTTATGCAATTGCATCACTTGTTGACGATGACAAGCTCACACCTGACTATATTCTTCCATATGCTTTTGATGAAAGAATCAAGGACACAGTTGCAAAGGCTGTTGCTGATGCTGCAGTTAAAGACGGCGTAGCCCGTATATAAATATAATGTAATATATAATCCCTTGTGTTCTTCACAGGGGATTATTGTTTTTATCATCATAATGTGTTATGATATTAAAAAAAGTTCAGAGGTGCAGCATGTCAATAAAACAAGGAGAATATTTAAAAAAGCTCAGAACTGAAAACAAGCTGAGCCAGGAACAGCTTGCTGAAAAGCTTGGTGTGTCGCGCCAATCCATATCAAAATGGGAGCAAGGTATTTCAACACCTGATATTGATAACTTTGTTAAGCTTTCAGAGCTTTACAGCGTTTCTGTTGATTCTATGCTTAAAGGTGAAGAGCTGAACGAAGCTCGTTCAGTTGCTTATGCAGATAAAAAAACTGAAAAGAAAAAACGCGGCTGGTTATTTGTATCCTATCCAGTACTTATGGTAATTCTGTATGCGGTTATCGGAGTAATATTCTCAGCAAAGGGCTGGGCTCTCGGTTGGATAGTTCTGCTAACAATTCCGCTGTTTTACACTGGTATAATTGCAGCCGAAAAGAAAAAGCCTATTATATTCTGCTATCCGGTTTTGGTCCTGATTATCTACTTATTATCAGGTTTTTTACTGAAACTGTGGCATCCTATGTGGATCATATTTTTAACAATTCCCCTTTTTTACATTATTACCGCAAAGAAGAAATAATGATGTAAATCCTGTATTCTGTATACAGGATTTATTTTTTTGCCTTTATACGTTTTTGGACTTTTGTCGTTTAATAGGTAACAATTTGTCAATAGTTACGACTAAAGTTTGTTAATTAGTTACAATTATTACAAAAAGGTTACAAGAAACGTTAGTAAGCTTTCCTATAGATTACTATGTGTTTTTTATGATAAAATGCAAAACGATGTTGTACAAATGACTTTTCCTGTTAAAAATGACGAAAATAATCCCACATAAACAGGAAACATTTGTAAAGGAGGCAGCTATGAGAAAGCTAATTAAAAACAGCATTTTATCCGTTTTATTGACTATTATCGTTTTAACCGTTTTTCCCACAACAGTATTTGCAGAAGAATTTGAAGCAAGATTGACAGCTCCAAGCGGTGAGCCTTATTACACCTCAGAGCTCAACGCGTATTCCCAGACAGGCTACGGTATGCCGAACTGCGTTGCATATGCCTTTGGCAGAATATATGAGCTTAATGGAGAAAGACCGCTTATAGATCGCGGAAATGCCGGTGAATGGTGGTTTATCAACAAATCAAACGATTATTATGAATATGGTGACGAAGCAAGACTCGGTGCAATTGCCTGTTGGTCAGGTCATGTTGCCGTTGTTGAAGATATATCTGAGAATGGTGCTGTAACCGTTTCCGAATCTCATTGGGGAGGAACCTATTTTAATACAAATGTATATTACGATATGAGCTCACACTATGGGCAGTATTTTTACGGCTATATATATGCATATGATGAGCCGCCTGTAGAACTTCCGGAACCGGAACCTTTATATAAAATGGACGAGCCGTATTTTGAACCACAGGAAAAGACCTGCTTTTCTGCTCTTGAATTTGCACAGAGCAACAATACGGTAATGAATCCGAGAACAAATTCATTATTAAATAATTAAAAAAACAGTGCTGTAAGAAAAAGGATAATAACCTTAATCTTACAGCACTGTTTTCATTATAAATCATCAGCATCCTGAACCGGCTGTTCCAGCTCATCATTATAGTACATATCTGCCGGTATGCCTGTATAACTGCCATCCACATCACAGTTTACCATATCCGGACTGATATAGGATGTCAGGTCAATTATCGGCTTTTTGCCATGATTTTTTCTTTTTTTCTTTTTTTCCATTAAAATCACCCCTGTTATATTTTGCACAGGGGTGTATTTATTATTTATAATTTTTCAACATCAATATTGGATATTTTTTCCATAAACTGCTTTGTGCTGATAATTTCACCCATTTCGATATACTCGTCCATATTCATATTAAAATTATTAACAAAAATCGGAACATCATTATATTCCACATCAATATGAATCTTCTCAGCATCCGACATAACCTGCTTCGGATTGCAGGTGTGAATATCATAAAGCTTTCTGACAACAGTCTCATTATTCCTTACATATTCAAGAATCACATTTCTTGAGGATTTTGAAATGGAGATGTACCTTACCTCTTTCTTGGAAAGAGCCAGCGCCATAGGCATCTGCGCAACAGCCTTGCAAGCACCGGAATTAACAAAAAACTCATTAATAAAAATGGATTCCAGCTTGCTTGTATCATCAGGCACAATGATTGCGAGAATATACTTATTCAGCTTTTTTCCGTAAATGCCCTTCATAAATTCCTTGAAATAGTACTGACATTCAGCTATTTTCTCAGCAAATTCATGATAAAAAGGAATATTCGGTGATGGATTGAGTGACGGCATTGTGAAAGTTTTAAACTCATCACTTTCATTATCCCTCACAAGAATATTGTCATTCGTAATGATCATAGCAACAGTCTTAGCCATTATGTCACCTCAATAAATTCTGTCTCTTATACACATCTGACGCTGCCGACGACTAGTCGAGTGTAG
>UQVI01000077.1 GCA_900544515.1 uncultured Oscillospiraceae bacterium
TCGACTAGTCGTCGGCAGCGTCAGATGTGTATAAGAGACAGTCCATATGCTGTGTAATAGAAAGCGTTATCGGCAGCATTATTATGGTAATCCTGCCTGAGGTAATCACCGATAAAATTTCCGACTTCTTTGAAAGCGGTGCGGACATTGCGCCTGATGGCAGTCTGCGGCAGAGCCTTGTTGTGCGTCTGCGCTTTGCATCAAGTGCGCTGGCACAGGTCAGTGAAAGCGTACGCGATGTGCGTGAAAAAATCAATGAGCTCGGCAGAATTGAGCCTATGGAAAGCGAGCTGAGAATGGTTGCGGCCGATCAGTTTTTCTCCATCTCCGATATGCTGGGTGACCTTGCTTTTGAATTTGACGATGCTGAAATATTTGATTTTAAATCAGCAGGTAAAATACGGCGAATGCTGGGTGAATATGATATTTACCCTGAAAACATCTCCGTTATCGTTGACAAATTCGACCGAATGCGGATTGAAATTTTAGCCTCGTCAAAGACAAACGGACTTGACAGTCCTAAAATAAAAAATGAAATTGAAAAAATCTGCGGACGAGATTTTGAAAAAAGCAGGACAAACTATTCCGGATCAAATGTTATGCTGACAATTATTGAAAAACCGAATTTCAAAATGAGCTTCGGCTTTGCTCAATACTGTGCAGAGGGTAAGCTGTGCGGTGACACCGTTAAAACAATTAATGATACACGCGGACATATGATTTTCATAATAAGTGACGGTATGGGAAAGGGCGGACGAGCTGCCCTGGACGGCGCAATGGGTGCAGGTCTGCTTTCAAAGCTGCTGTCTGCGGGCTTCGGCTTTGACTCTTCACTCAAGGTTGTGAACAGTGCTCTGCTGGTTAAAAGCAGTGAAGAAAGTTTAGCAACACTGGACTGTGCCTGTGTGGATTTATTTACAGGCAAATGTGAATTCTTTAAGGCAGGTGCACCAAGATCCTATGTGGTGAAAAATCATTCTGTCAGCAAATGTGAGCTTTCCTCTATGCCGGCAGGAATTCTCAGAGGTATTGAATTTGCAAAAAGGACAACCGTGCTGAATATCGGTGATGAAGTCATTATGATGAGTGACGGAATTACCGATATAGGCGAAGAACTGCTTGACGATTTTCTGAAATATGATGACAGTGACGGACCAAGCGACCGTGCACAGGACATACTTGATTTTGCAGTGGCACACAGCGATGCACGGCACAGGGATGATATGTCCGTAATCGTCGCAAAGCTTATACCAAATAAGCACTAAGCATAAAGGAAAATTTTATGAAAAGTCAGAAACGAATTTTTATTAAAAAGAAAAAGCATTTAAAGCCTGTTATGCCGTCAGTGGATAAAGGGCATTTCCCTGATTTTATCAGGAAAGAAATTTTCACGCAGCCTGAGCTGATAAACGCACTGATTGAAAGATATGTTCGAGCAGAAAAGATAAATTTTGATTACCTAAAAATAAAGATTGATAAAATAAAGCGCATATACCTCGTGGGGGACGGTGAGAACTATGGCTGTGTTCTTGCAGGTGCATATAATTTTGAGGTACTTGTAGATATCCCCTGTTCGGCGTCACTGATTTCGGAATTCCGCTTTTCTAATCCTGTACTGGACAAAAGCACCCTCGTAATTATGGTCAGCAAATCAAAGGACGATGAATACTGCATGGAGACGATCAAGCGGATCAATGAAAGCGGAGCAAAAATAATAGAAATTTTTAATTTTGAACCGGAAAATAATACTGCCGTAAATCTTAATTTTATTGAAAAGGGAGCTGTTTCCACAGCCGGATACACAATGCGGTACACTGCCTTATCCATGCTTGCTCTTTACTTTGGTGAAAAAAATCAGGTTATCACCGAGCTTTATGTCAAAATCGCCACAAAAATGCTTCAATCCCTGCACGGCAAAATAAAATATGTTCTTGAAAATGAATATTTAATACGGCATATGGCCGAAAAAATCAGTACCGATAAACTGATTACCACAGGCACAAATATTGATTTTGCCTGTGCACTTTACACTTCACATCTTTTCACTTTTGCCCTTAATCGCAATGTTTGTGCTTTTCCTGTAGGTGAGCTGCGATTTTTAAAATCCGATACAGATACCATTATCGGATTTGCCTCCAATGAGAATTTTTACAATGTGCTGATAAAATCTGTTAAGGACGCACTGAAAATCGTGCCGAAAAATATAGCTGTAAATGATTCATTTTTCATTGATTATGATGATACCATTCCGCTTTTTAATCCCATTTTAAGTGCTGTAGTTTCACAGCTTATGGCATATAATATGGCAAAAGAAAATAACATTATACTTGATAATCAGAATAATTAGGCAAGATAAAAAGCACTGAGTAAAAGCTGAGGTGCGATAACGAAGTATTGCTTAAAATCATTATCTTTTCAGCTATAATTGCGTTAAAAAATACCATAAGGCGTCAGCCTTATGGTATTTTTATGCCTTATTCTAACTAAAAATCTAACAATTTTAAGTGCTTCGCAGTTTTGTAGCTTAGGAAATTCGTCTGTAAATATTGCTTAAAATCGCAGCAAGACTTGCGTCTTGCGAGGCTTTTTGGCTGTATTTCAGGCAATTTCTGCGAAAAACCAATACTTCGTTACCGTACCTCAGCTAAGCTACTCAGTGCTTTTTATGTCTTTCTGTTTATCTTTCATTTCAAAGTCAGCTATTGTTATTTCATTATTATTTTCATTAATATAATAAACAGAGCCAAAATCAGCGTTGTTCCACTTCAAGTGCAAATCACCGTAATCAACACCGGCATTGGCAATCAGCTCATCTATATCAAGCTCTTTCAAAAATTTAATTCTGTCAACGGACTGCCAGACTCTCTCATAAAAATCAGCCGAGTCTTTAACAGATATTACAAAGCACCCCCTCGCCCTTATGAGAAGCGTATCCTTGTAATCACAATTGCAGGCACTACACTTATAATCCCTGCTGCTATAATGACCATTCCCACTTTTTCGCTGATGTCAAAAAATGAAAGCGCATACGCAGCCAAAAAGCTTACCGTAACAGGTACAAGTATATTGCTTAGCAATCTGAACGAATTTGCAATAAGCCATTAAAAAACTGCCATATGCAATTTTATATCGTTTTTTCATATCATTCTTTTTTGCTGAATTCAGCCTTACCCTCAGGTGTATCACGGTAATACTGGGTAAACGGTTTAAAGCGCTCCTGCTCCTCCCAGATTTCTTTTGCCTTAGGAGCCCAAAGCTTTGCATAATGATCACACTTTGAGCAAAGTGCATCTGCACTTTCTTCCTTAATTAAATTCGTAGACTTTGCACCTGATTTTTTAACAAGAGCTCTGAGAGCCTGTGGATTTTCAAGCATAGGACAAGGTCTGAGCATATTATCATTAAATGGCTGACCCTTATAATATTCATGGAAAAGAGGAGATTTGAGGCATTCAATAATGCTCTTTTCCCTGATATTTGAATCAGAATAGTGGATAAACACACAAGGCTCCACATCGCCCTCAGAGTTGATATGGAAATAGTTTCTTCCGCCGGCAATACAACCGCCGACAAATTCGGCATCATTCTGAAAATCAACAGTAAATAACGGCTTGCCTGTTTTGGAATTTCTCTTGGTACGGATGGAACGGTAAACGTGCTCACGCTGCTGCGGAGTCAGAAGCAGACTTGTATCTGCATCACTGCCAACAGGCATATAATGGAAATACCATGCAAAGCGCACACCGTTTTCTATCATCAGGTCATAGAACTCGTCAGAGGTTACAGCCTCATAATTCACACTTGTATAGCATACTGAAATACCGAAAAGACATTTATGCTTTTTCAGCATCTGCATTGCCTTAAAGGTTTTCTGATATGCACCGTCACCGCGACGGCTGTCGTTGGTTTCCTCGCTGCCCTCAATGGAAAGTGCAAGTGCAAGATTGCCGCAGGCTTTCATATCCTCACAGAATGCATCGTCCACAAGTGTACCATTTGTGTACGCAAGGAAAAGGCAATCACTGTTTTCCTTTGCAACAGTAATAATATCCTTTTTTCTGATAAGCGGCTCACCGCCTGTATACATAAAGAAATGCGTTCCCAGTGCCTTGCTTTCACTTACAACACGGCGCATTTCATCCAGTGTAAGATTTGAATTATGGCCATATTCAGCAGACCAGCAGCCCTTACATTTCATATTGCAGGCTGAAGTCGGATCCATAAGTACAACCCAGGGGATATTGCAATGCTCCTCATCACGCTTCTTTCTGAGTGTGGAAGTACCGATTAGTCCCAAGTCAATACCAAATGTAAGTACAGCCTTTCGCAAAAACTCATGGTCAACCTCATCAATACCCCTGAAAAGAAACTGATGCCATATATTGCTTTCGTCTGAAATAATTTCAATAGGTTTTGTGAATGTACTTTCAGGGTACATATTGCCTGCAAAGGTCTTGCCTATTTTAACAAGCTTAAGCATATTCTTTTTCGGATCTTTATAAATGTACTTAAACAGTCTGTCTCCAACCCTGTGAAGCATCTTGCTTTTCATTTGCGCCATTTGTTATCCTTTCCTGCTTACGATTTTTACCGCAAGCTTACATTACCTCAGGAGCGGTAATTTTGAGCATATTTAAAATATTATTGATTGTGTCCTTTACTGCACAGCAGAGATAAAGCCTTGCCTGCATTAACCCCTCATCGTCACACATAACCCTCTGCGCATTATAAAATTTATGGAAAAGTGTTGCAAGCTCGATAACATAATGTGTTATCTTCGCAGGGTCATATGCTTTTGCAGCTGTAACAATTTCATTTGTAAGTGCTGACAGGTGACGGATAAGCTCTCTTTCCTCATCACTGCTCAGCATCAGAAGCTCATCGTCTGTCGGAATTCTGAGTTCAATACCCTGCTCCTGTGCTTTCCTAATAATTGAGCATATACGTGCATGTGCGTACTGAACATAGTAAACAGGATTTTCGCTTGACTCCTTAGCTGCAAGCTCAAGATCAAAATCGAAATGCGAATTGGGCTCACGGAGATTAAAGAAAAATCTTGCCGCATCAAGAGGAACTTCATCTATAAGCGTATTCAGTGTGATTGCTTTGCCTGAACGCTTTGAAAGCTTAATGGTCTCGCCCTCACGGACAAGCCTTACCATCTGCATAATTACAGCGTCAAGCCTGCCTGCATCAAGTCCGAGTGCGGTCAGAGCCGCTTTCATTCTCGGTACGTATCCGTGATGATCTGCACCTAAAACGTCAATAGCCTTATCGTATCCGCGTGTAACCAGCTTATTATAATGATATGCAATATCAGGCACGATATATGTGGGCAGTCCGTTGGCACGGATAAGCACTATATCTTTATCATTGCCAAATTCTGATGCTTTGAACCATAAAGCACCATCCTGCTCATAAGTAACACCCTTTTCTTTAAGAGCATTTATAACCTTGTCAACCGAACCATCATTATGAAGAGTTGACTCCCTGAACCACTTATCATAGGTGATTCTGTATCTGCCAAGGTCTCTTTCAAGTCCTGCAATATTCTTCGGAAGAGCATAATCCACAAGAGCTTTTCTTCTCTCCTCAGATGAGGACTCAACGAATTTGTCGCCATATTCTTTGATGAAATTCTCAGCGTGCTCTGTTATATCAGCACCGTGATAAGCATCCTCAGGCAGTTCAACATCATCCTTGAAATGCTGAAGATATCTTACCTCAAGAGATGTGGCAAACTTTTCAATCTGATTTCCTGCATCGTTTACATAGAACTCACGGTTCACATCAAAGCCTGCCCAATCAAGTACAGAGGCAAGGCAGTCACCGATTGCACCGCCCCTTGCATTACCAATATGCATAGGGCCTGTGGGATTTGCCGATACAAATTCAACAAGCACCCTTTTGCCCTGTCCGTAATCGGACTTGCCATAGTCCTTACCGCAGGCAAACACGTCCTTAAGTATTTCACTGTAATATGAGCCGGAAAGGAAGAAATTCAGAAAGCCTGGTCCTGCAATTTCAACTCTTTCAAAAAGAGTATCACTCAAATCAATATGGTCTGCAATACTCTGTGCAATTATTCTCGGTGCTTTTTTGAAGCATCTTGCACACGCCATTGCTATATTTGAGGAATAATCACCGTTTGCTTTATTTGACGGAATTTCAATAATAAACTCTGCTGCTTGTGCATCAGGCAGTTCACCTGCTGCAATTGCAGCATTGACTGCATCCACTAATTTCTGCCTTAAAATATTTTCAGTTTCTTTTACTAACTTTGACATTTTATTACTCCTGATTTTTTCTGAAGTTTATTTTAACCTCATTTCTTGAGGCAAGTGCACCATTGATATCAATATCATATGAGAATATGAACTGACCCTTATCTTCGGTATAATCACAATCAATCGTGTGACCCGATATTCCCATTAAAATATCACCGTATTCTGTACCGTAATGACATAGATTACGCTTTGATTTTTCAACGACCAGACAGGAAGCAAATGCACCTGAGCGTGTCATCTCAACACTCTTTTCATCTTTCCTGACAGTCACACGAACGTCAATCGGTGCTGCAGGCGGCTCCTGCTCTTCCTTATAGTTTATAATATATTTGTCAGCGGTTTCCTCAATAGTGCCTACTGTCGTAAGCTCCATCTTATCCTTTTGCTTATCAATGCGCTGAGTCCCTGTTATTTCTAAAAGTATTTTGTTCATATTTTTATTTTTTCAGTCAAGCTCAAAGCTGTTCAAATCAACAAAATTCGCCTGGTCTGAAATATCCATTCCTAATAATGTTTTTGCTATGTGGGAGAAATTCTGTGTTTTATCAGATATATAATATCCTGCAGTACCCTGTCTGTCAGAAGCATTGAGCATATCCTGATCAGCCAGGATTGCCTTTGCCTCCATAACAGCCTCATAGCCTGTGTCAATTAAACGCACACCGTCACCGACCACTTGTGATATAACCGGTGCGAGATGCGGAAAATGTGTACAGCCGAGAATAATGGTGTCCACATCATTTTTTATGAGCGGTGCAACATATCGTTTAACGATTTCAACGGCAATTTTATCATCATCGTCAATCCAGTTATTCTCCACAAGGGAAACAAGCATCGGACAGGATACTCCGCTCACCTCAATATCCGGATCAAGCTTTTCAATCGCCTTTATGTAAGAACCGCTGTTAATGGTAGCAGATGTACCCATAATACCTATACGCTTATTTTCAGTAGCTTTTACCGCAGCCTTTGAAGCAGGAGTAACCACCTCCACAAAAGGCTCCTTAACCTTTGATATTGCATTCTTTGCAACAGATGATACAGTACCGCAGGCTGCCATAATCAGCTTGCAATCAAACTTTTCAAGAAAAGCTATATCCTCTTTGGCATAAAGTTCAATTGTTTTTTCACTTCGTGTACCATAAGGTACGCGGCCGGTATCACCAAAATATATGATATCCTCATTGGGCAGATATTTAAGTATTGCCTTTACTGCCGACAGTCCTCCGAGACCTGAATCAAAAACACCAATCGGTCTTTTGTCCATTAAATCCTGCCTCCTCTTTCAAGAGCAAGATGAATCAGTCTGTCAATCAGCTCCTTATAGGGAACGCCAACAGCCTCAAAAAGCTTAGGATACATACTGATCGGAGTCTGACCCGGAATCGTATTTATCTCATTTAAAAGGACACTTCCCTCGTCTTTTGTAACAAAGAAATCAACTCTTGAAAGTCCCTCGCAGCCAAGCGCCTTATATGCCCTGATTGCCTGTGCCTTTACCTCTTCTCTCTTTTCCTGCGAAATTTCAGCAGGGATATGAAGCTCAGACTGAGGATTGTTGTATTTTGAATCAAAATCATAAAATTCAGCAGCAGAAATAATCTGACCGACTTCAGCAGCAACCGGATTTTCATTACCCATTACTGCACATTCAACCTCAAAGCCGTCAATAAACTGCTCAAGCACAGCCTTTTTATCCTCTTTAAAAGCAACCTCCATTGCCTGTGCCAGTGACTCCTTGCTGTTTGCTTTTGAAATACCCACTGAAGAACCGGCATTTGCAGGCTTAACAAAAATAGGAAGACCGAGCTTTTCAATAGCTGAATCGAGAAATGCATCTGCATCAGACTTATATTCATACTGTGTTACAGAGCACCATTTTGCCTGTGCAATTCCCACAGCATCTGCCACTGCATTGGCAACAGCCTTATCCATACACACACCTGATGAGGTTGAATCACAGCCTACAAACGGTATCTGCGCCAGCTGTAAAAGACCCTGAATTGTTCCGTCCTCACCATTTTTGCCGTGAAGAACAGGAAATACAACATCCAGTCTAAGTATTTCACCGCGTGATGTAACCACACCGTGCACAGAGCTATCAGGTGAAATAAATGCAGGCACAAGACTTTTTGAATAGATCCATTTATCCTCAGGCAGAAGATTTACATCATCGTTATAAAGAAACCATCTGCCCTCTTTCGTTATGCCGATAAGTACAACATTATATCTGCTGTAATCCAGATTTGAAATGATACCCTTAGCTGAGATACAGCTTATATCATGCTCTGAGGATACCCCTCCAAAAATGATTCCGAGCGTAATTTTATTATTCATAGGTAACCATACTCCCATAATTATTCATAATATTGTATCATAACATAAAATAATAATCAACACATTAAAAA
>UQVI01000078.1 GCA_900544515.1 uncultured Oscillospiraceae bacterium
CTACACTCGACTAGTCGTCGGCAGCGTCAGATGTGTATAAGAGACAGGTATTATACCGAAGATGATGGAAAGAATTGCCCATGTAGATTTTGCACCTATATTTTTATCTTTTGCATCCTTGTTTATTATTTAATCGTTTTTATACTTCGTGATGAGCTTACCGTCGGGGGTCCATGAACAGCAATTCACGCTGTTGTAAGTATCATAGCTATTATCATTGTGTTCCTCGATAATTAAATATCCATCCTTACCAATGTAGAAATTATAATCGGTTCTGTCATACGCCTTTTTAGTTTCAACGCATTGCATATAGTCCACCTCACTTGAAGTGCTGAACAGCGGAGTATATGTTACAGCTATATACGAATTGCCGCTGCGGTCGTAATATCTGAAATTTTTACTTTCCTCAAAGGTGTATGTGTTGCCCATTTTATCGTAGATAAATTCCTCACCGTCGGAATTATTATAGGTCTCAATGTATGCAGGAAAATGCGTGCTTTCATAATTTCTTATACGTTCAATAACACCACAGGAGCCGAAAAGGAATACTGCTAAAAGCAGGACGGCAGTGATTCCGTTGATTATCGTTTTCTTGTTTTCTTTTCTGTTGCTGTATTTACCGACTTTAAAGGTAAACAAAGCATATAGTACCGCTATCGGCAGACCGAAAAGAAATGTCAGAACAGACCATACAATTCTTGATCCGATCGATTTTCTTTTTGCATCATTTGATACTGCCGCAGTCAGAGGAAAAATATGTATGATGGCGGCAGCAGATACGAGCACAGTTATTGTATAAGTGAAGAAATCGTAATGATAATTCTCTTCGCCGAAAACAATAACAAAGCAAAACATAAAGACGAAGAATAAAATAATAAGCATAATTTATCTCCTAATTCTGTAGAAACGGTTCTATTATCGTAGGAATACAATCAACAGCCAATACTGCACAGGCAATTGAAAATGCAGATAATATATGTCCGTAAATTTCATACCGTCTGAGTATTTTGTTGTTTGGTTTTCCTTTTATCAGTGCATTTACCTCTCCTGAACAGGTCAGGCACATTATGCTGTGAATGAAAAACATAATTCCCATAACGGCGACTGAAACAGCACATATGATTTCAAAAATATCATCACTTTCCGTATAACTGAAAATCCATGTTAAATTAAAGTTCTCAGTAAAATATAATGCTGCTCCAAAGCTTGCAATACCTTGAAGAAACAGTATAATTCTGCACCTTGATACAAAAGCACACCTGTAAACAATACATGCAATAATCATTGATATGCACGCACCCTGTGGTGAAATATAATCATTAAAAATCAATGAAGATAAATATTTAATGCATATCAGATTAAGTATGAATACCACAAGTCCGATTATACATACAATTTTTTGCTTTTTATAATCATGGAGCAGGTCCATTTCAATACCAAGCTTATCTGCACTGCCCATATGCTCAATGGCTTTCTGCTGTGCGGTTTCAGTATCATATCCGCAGTCTTTATAATACAGCTCTCTGTCGTCAATATGTCCCTCAATTTCCTGACGGATTGTGCTGACAAAGGCTTTGTTTTGAATATGTGCCAAAACCTTTTCAATATATTCTTCTTTGTTCATATGCTACCTCATGCGAAATTGAGCACCTTTGTTACATCTTGTGAATAGGAAATAAATTCCTCTTTCTTCTGTGCGAATTGCTTTAAGCCCTTATCGGTTATGTGATAGTATTTTCTGCGGCGTCCGTCACATTCCTCCCAGTAGCTGGAAAGGAGCTTTTCCTTTTCAAGTGCGTGAAGGATCGGATAGAGTGTGCCTTCACTCATTTCAAAAACGTTTTCCGAGCGGATTTCAAGTTCGCGGATAATTTTATAGCCGTAAAGGTCTTGTCCCTTGAGTACACTCAAAACAAGAAGAGGAGTACTGCCCTTTAAAAGCTCTTTACTGTACCTCATATTTTACCTCCAAAAATAATACCTTGTAATTCAATGTATATACATCGTAACACAAGGTAATGGTTTTGTCAACATAATTTGAAATAGGCGAATTGTTTAATAATCGAATTGTCAGATGTAAATGTCTGTTATTTATATTTTGTTGACATTGTGTGTTATGATTTGGTATTCTTAAATCAGAAGAAATGATTTTTTATAAAGGGGAATTGTGTGAAAAATCACACGATTCCAAATTATATTGACCTCAAAATTTGCCAATGGCATAATTTTGAGATGTCTGAATTCCCATTATACGCCTTGTCCGACTACAACAAGGTGTTAGGGATTTTTTATAAACGATTTGTAGTCGGAAAGGCTATGGGAATTATTATGAAAAAGTTTTTGAATACACTGTTTTTCAGTAAATACACAGCAATTGGCTGTATGATTGCGTCGGCAGTTTCCGTACTGCTTAATTATGCTTTTCGCTTTGGATATGTGTTTATAGACAATACATTGTTTAACGGTTTTTCTTTTAGCCTGTTCATTATTGCTTTACTGAACACAGTTTTGCTGGTAGCTGTTTCTGTGTTGAAAATGAAAGGTTCTGACAAATGTGACCAAAAGAGCTTTAAAGTCTTACAGGTTATTTCAGAAGTGTTTGCCGTAATATTTTTTATTGTGGTTTTGGTCAACTTTATTGTTTCAGGCAGGGAAAGCTCATCTGTTGCTATTAAAATGTGCAAAGAAATTCAGCCGATGTGGCTGGCTGTTGTGGGCGTAATAACCGCACTGTTCATCATTCCGAATGTAAGTAAAAAGGGAATTAAAAAAGCGTTTTCCATTGTTATGGCGGCGGTAATGGTGTTTGCGGTTTACAGTGCTCTTTTCCCGACTTCAGCTTATCAGTTCACTTCCAAACCTGTTGTGTTTGATAATGGCAAGGAGTATTCCGTTGTGTTTTCTACTAATGATAACGGAACAGCTTATATTGAATATGAGTATCAGGGCGAAAGCGTCAGAATATATGATGAGGATAACGGCAGAAAAAAAGCAGGTACGATCCACACAATTGCTGTTCCCTATGAACAGCTTTCAGGCAATACCTACAAGGTGTCCTCTACGAGAGTCATTGATGAGCTGAGCTACGGCGGCAGAAGCGGTAAAACAATTGAGAGTGAGCCAATTACCTTTAATGATCATTTTGGCGACAATGTGAATGTTCTGACTGTATCAGATTGGCATACGCATAATAAAATTGCGCAGGAGACGGCTGCTCAATTGGGCGAATATAATGCAGTTATCCTGCTTGGTGACTGTGCACCCGGTCTGATGTTTACGCAGGAGGTTGAGGATTATCTCATTTCCTTTGCCTCTGATCTCACCAGCGGTGAAATGCCTGTTCTTTTTGCTCGCGGCAATCATGAAACAAGAGGCCGTGAGGCAGGCAATTTATCCTCCTATATCGGCTATGATAACTTTTACTATACCACTAAGCTTGGCAATTATAATTTTATTGTGCTCGACAGCGGCGAGGATAAAACAGACGATCACTCCGAATACGGCGGTATGGTAGTCTATGAGCAGAACAGAGCGAAAATGGTCGATTGGCTCAATTCCCTTGAAAATGCAGATCACTCAAAAACAATTGCCCTTTCACACGATAAAGGCATTTGCATTGAGGAAGATCTGTCACAGACTGCACACAATAAGCTTGATGAGCTTAATGTAAGTATGCTTGTCAGCGGACATTATCACACTACGGAATTTTTTGATGAAGCACCGTATCCTGTTCTTGTGGACGGTGGTATCAATGCTGACGGTGACGGTACATATGTTGCATCCATGCTGAGCATCAGTCCAGAGAAAATTGATGTCAAATCCGTGAATTCAGACGGTGAAACGACAATAAGCGAAACGGTATTGTGGAGATAATACTGAACAAAACGTATATTGCAATAAAAAAGCCATACTCAGATCATCCTGAGTATGGCTTTTCTGTTTGTAAAATTATTCTTCTATACCTTTAGCAATTCGTGCTTCCTCAAGATCTTTCTGAGCCTTTTCCTTAGTTTTTCCCGTGTAATCGTTAAAGAACATAGGAACGATGGTGAGGAGGAATCCAACTGCAGGTACAATGGTAACAAGTGCTAAAAGCATCTTCTGTGTGTCAACGGACTGCTGGTAGAAAATCTGTCTGCCCTCTACATCTGTAAGTGCTTTGTTTACAGCCATAAAATCTGTCTTGCCGAGAATCTGACCGAACACAAAGGTTGCAACTGCTGCATTGACCTTTGAAAGAAAGGTCTGGAAGGAGAAGCAGACACCCTCGTGCCTTTCACCTGTTTTCCATTCAAGATAGTCAACGGAGTCGGCAATGAGTGCATAGGTGATAACGTTGAAGATACCCAGTGGGAGACCCATTAAGAAGAGGAATACCCAAAGGATATACACGTTGATTTTTGTAACATCCTGTGCAAATACAATATAGCAAAGTGCGTGTACGATAAGACCGAAAACGGATGAGCCGATATAAATCTGCTTTAATGAAAGCTTTTTTCTGAGTATTGGAAAGAGTGCCATGGCAGGTACCATACCTACACCGATTGCTACTGTGAGAGTGGTCACAATCGTTCCTCTCGGAATCCAGAAGCTATAAGCCGCAGCGGCATCGACATTCGGTACAAGCGTGGTCTGTGCCGCGTCAGTAAATATCTGACTGAAATCAGTATAATTCTGAATGATAAGGTAATTGCCTATGTAGTCCGCACACTGATTGGCCGTTACCATTGTTGAGCCGAGCACACTGGCAAATATAACAACAATCAGCAGCTTGTTTTTACCGAGAACGGCAAAGGTTTCTCTGAATGACGGTGTGTGATCCATTTTCGGAACTCTTTCTTTTGATACAAAGAAAATGAGAATGGACAGACCACAACCGAGAAGCGCGAAGAGAAGTGCGCCGACAAAGAAACCTTTGTTGTATCCCATATTGCTCTGATATAAAATCGGAACGAGCAGGGCAGGGAGGATGCCACCGAAGGTTGAGCCAAGACGTGCTGTTGAAATGAATGATGTTCTTTCACTTTCAAGAGGAGTGATGACTGAGGAAAGTCCCCAGAACGGAACGTCCTGAATGGTGAAAGCAACACCCCAAAGGATATATGTAATAAGTGCCCATACAAAAGCAGCTGTTGATCCGTGCTCAAACGGTGCTGTGAATAAAAGAATTGTACATATTGCAATGGGAACAGGTGCAAATAAAAGGTATGGGCGCATCTTTCCCCATTTTGATTTTGTTCTGTCAACAATCATGCCCATAAGCGGATCGTTCAGTGCATCAAAGATTCTGCCTATAAGAATAATGGTCGTGCCTTGAGTCAGTGTAAGTCCTGCACCGTTTTGAAAGAATACAAGTGTGAACATTGACATCAGTGTGTAAATTCCCGATCTTCCGAACGCACCCACTGTGAAACACACTCGTTCTTTCATAGTTAAATATTTTTTCGGATTTGTCATTTATTTTCTCCTTTTAATGATTGAAGGAAGTATAACAGGTGCCTCTTCTTGAGCGTTTGCCATTTGTTTTAATAAAAGGTATTTAAGTTCCTGTCTTACATGGCTGTATCTTGGATCCTTAATTAAATTGTTTTTTTCATTAGGATCCTTTTTTAAATCATAAAGATAATTTTCAAAGTATACTTTTGATTGATGGTGTGCATATCCTGTTATTGCTAAGTCGCGTACTTCATACTTGAATCTATCTGTTCTTATAGCGCGCGAGTTAGATGCTTCGCTGATTTGTATGAATACGCAGTCTCTTTTTTGATCAGGATTATCAATCTGTACTGTGAGGTCAACACCCATATATGTGCTTGGAATCGGTATTCCTGCCATAGAAAGGAGCGTAGGAGGAATGTCAATCAGTGAAGAGAGTCTATCTTCTGTTTTACCGCCCTCAAATCCACCGCCTTTAATGATCAGCGGAGTATGGGTGGCACTTTCGTGGCAGCTACGCTTGTATTCAGGATTTCTTGTTTTGAAATGGCTGCCGTGATCGGATGTATAGATGATGATTGTATCGTCGTAAATTCCCTGCTTTTTTAGCTTATCAACCAGTCTGCCTATATTGTAGTCAAGTCGGTTAATTGCTGAGATATAATCAGGATACATTTCTTTATAGTCGCCTTTAAGAAAGGTAAGATCATCAGGAAGCGGATAATTTTTATAATTATCAACAGTCGGCTTATAACCCTCGTATGTATGATGATCGTTCTGATGATGCGGCTCAAGCTGACTTACGAACATAAAAAACGGTTTGTCTTTATCGCGGTTGTCGAGATATTCAAGAGCGTAGTCATTGATACAGTCAGCTCTGTAGCCCTTGAAATCAAGCTTGTTTCCGTCACCGTCAAAGACATATCCATCATATCCATGCGAGGTGAATTCAAGCACATCGGCGGCTCGCCAGTATTGATATTCGCCCTGTCTGTCCTTTGGCACAGGTGTGCTTTCACAGTGTAAGCCTATGTGCGGCAGTCGATCTGATGCAAGATGCCACTTACCGATATAAGCAGTCTGATAACCTGCTTCATTAAAGTAATGGGCAAGGGGTGTGATGTCTCTCGGTAGCGGAATCCCGTTCCAGTAGCAGCCGCACTGTGTTGCATAAAGTCCTGTCTGCAGACAGGCTCTTGCAGGACCGCATACCGGCTGACAGGTGAAGTTATTCTCAAACTTAACACCCTCACGTGCAAGCTGACATAAATTTGGAGTAACCTCTTCATTTACAGTGTCCCACCGCTGCTGGTCGGAGAAATAAAAAATAATATTTTTCTGTTTCATAATTTTTTACCCTTTTAAATTATATTTTCAAGCAATAAAGCCTGTAACTGCATTGTATATGTTTATTACTGCGACAATGGAAAGTACGACAGAAAAAATAGTCGTTATTGTCTTATCAGACAGCTTTCTGTTTAGCTTTGAGCCGATGATACCGCCTATTACAGATACTGCCATAGCAGAGAGTACAATCGGAGTATATTCTTTATACGGTTCAAATTGATTGTTGATGAATATAGTAATGAGCTGGCTGAGCTGGCTGAAGAATATGATAGCAACGGAATATACAGCACTTTCTTTGACAGTAAATGAAAACAGAAGTACAAGAAAAGCTGTATTTATAGGTCCCCCTCCAATGCCAAGAAAGGCGCTCATAAGGCCAAGCAATAGTCCTGTAAGGGTGATTAAGATAGGATTTTTGATTTTTAATGATTTAATATTTTTTGAGTTAACATATATGATTACGAAAATTATAAATGCAGCAATTATAACAGCCTGAATACCTTTGACAATGTTGGAATTGAAGTTTTCAAAAGCAATATCAAAAATCTCATTTCCGATAATGCCGCCGAAGACTGACCCAAAGGAGACAAGCAAAACAATCTTTTTATTGAATTCAGTTTTTGCCGTAATATGCTTTACGGAGGAGCTGATACTCATTGCAAATACGGCACAGGTTGAAATGAATCCAACAACCTCAACACTGTGTTGCCCTATCAGATCAAGCATCGGCTTAATGATTACGCCGCCGCCGATACCGACAATTGCACCAACAGTGCAGGCAATAAATATGATTATGCTGTAAATCAGTGTTAACATATTTTCTCCTCAATAATGTATGTCATTCAATCGTACAATAAAAATTACATTCCCAAGCAGGGATATATGGACTGTGCCTGAAATAGAGCTTATACGCAGGGCAAAGCTCAAGAATTTTCATTGGCAGAGAGAACAAATCCTCGTTTCTGTGATAGGCACAGACATAGAGCTTAGGCTGATATTTCTCAATTGTTTTTTCTGCACCGCAAAGTGCGTGAAGCTCTGCACCCTCAACATCCATTTTTATCATGGTGACCGGCTTGGCTATCAGTGAATCAATGTCAGATACCTCAACAGGAATTCCCTTTGATGAAAGCTTTGAATTCCTGCCAGCTTTTTTATCAAAAATAAGAGTATCTTTTTGGCTCCAGGCTCCCATATTAAAGGCGGTTATGTTTTCCATATGCTCAGTGTTTTTTACTAACTTTTTATAGTTCTTTGCATCAGGCTCCAGTGCATAAATATGATTGTATTTTCCGTTTGTAAAAGAGGTGAAATCCCTTATTGTATCTCCGTCATATGCACCTAGGTCTACAATTGTTTCGTGATTGTTAAGCTTTAAAATGTCACTATATATTTCGTTTTTATCACAGAAGGTGTTAAAAAGATATTCCACCTTGCCGCTTATTTTATAATTGATTATATCAAGAAAAACTCTGCGGCTTTCCTCATCAGCCAGATGATTGTAAACAAAGTCGAATTTTTCTTCATTTTCTGTCACATAATCTATAGTGAAAAGTCCTCCGCCTGCGACGGGTACATCCGGAGCATAGACGGGGTGCTGACTGTTCATATTTTTTATTTTTTCAATTACACTGTCAAGATGCGTTGCAAAGCCGAGTACAATAATAAAGTCCTCGTATTTTTCACATATTTCAGAATATTTAAGTACTTTGTATCCCAAAAAGGAATGTCCTCTTACAAATTCATCACTTGCAAAAATATCGCTGACCTGTCCGCCAAAGCTTTCCAGCGTGCCTATTATTTTTTGAGCACCATTGCCCATGCCGTAAACGACGACAGGCTTATCGCTCTTTGCAAGAACATTCCATACATTTTCTTC
>UQVI01000079.1 GCA_900544515.1 uncultured Oscillospiraceae bacterium
ATTTAAAGATTGATGATACATCAATTCTAATTCATGCATTGTCCAATATTTATTTAAAAACTGTGGACTTATAAAAGCAATTCCACTTTCACACGATTCTATTGCTGTACAAATACCAGTATATATTTCACTTCCATTATATATTTTTTCCTTATCAATCCATAGTGATATTCCGTACTTTTTTATTTCAGCATTAAACGGCATAATTATGTCTTCTTTTTCGGTTGATGTATAACTTAAAAACAACATTGTAAACTCCATATATAGGCTAATTTATAGTTATCCTTTATTTATTATTTTATAAACTTTTAGTAGCACAAAGGCTGCTAAAAATCAATAGACATTGCAAAAATGCACGTTTTTATGACAAAATTGCACATTTTTCGATAGATTTCAGATATAATTTACTCATTACAGGAGGTAGGACCAGATGAGAAATTATACTGAAATTACAAGTGAATATCTGAACTTTTGCAGATACCAGAAAGGGTTGAATCCCAAAACGATTAAGGCTTATACAATTGACCTCAGGCAGTATTATGAATTCAATCTAAACTCTGAATATGATTGGTTTGAGAAAGCTGCACTAAGTGAATACATATATGAACTACACAAACAATATAAGCCTAAAACTGCAAAGAGAAAAATAGCTTGTTTGAAAGCATTCTTTCACTATCTTGAGTTAGAAGAAATATTAGAAATCAATCCCTTTAACAAAATTCAAACCAAGTTTCAGGAGCCGTTTGTTTTACCTCGAACCATTCCATTAAAAACCATAAAGAAATTGCTCAAAACTGTTTACAAAGAAAAAGAAAAAAGTATGTCCGATTATCGTAAATGTGTTGTTCTGCGTGATATTGCAATGTTTGAGATGATGTTTGCAACCGGTATGAGAATTTCTGAAATATGTTCTTTAAAAAATAGTGATGTTGATTTGAAAAACAAAATGATTCGTGTATATGGCAAAGGCTCAAAAGAGCGACTTATTCAAATTGAGAACACTGATGTGATCAATGCACTTAAAGAATATAAAAAGCACCCTCATTCAAAAACAGATTATTTCTTCACTAACAAACTCGATAACAGACTATCCGAACAATCGGTCCGATTTATGATCAATCATTATGTAAAACTTGCAGGGATTGATATGCATATAACCCCACACATGTTTCGTCATTCCTTTGCTACTCTATTGCTTGAAGAAGATGTTGATATTAGATACATACAGCAGCTGCTTGGTCATAGTTCTATTACAACAACTCAAATCTATACCCATATCAGTATGAAAAAGCAGAGGAGTATTCTTGCAAAAAAGCACCCACGAAACAAGTTAGATATATAGATATTTAACCTTACATATACATAGTGTCGAAAATTGTAAAAGGTAACAAAAGTTTTTTAGATTTTTTTAAAAAAATTTCCCTATTCAAGAAAAAGAATAGGGATTTTGTTGATTATTCAGTTTTATTGTAGGTAAAAATCAATTCATCAAGGATGATTTCTCGGACTTGGTTTGTAATATTGTTCATTTGCTGTACCCAAAGGAGTTGGTTATCGGCTTTGAGTTGTTCGGTTATGCCTTGCTGATCGGCAAAGTCCTTTATGAGTTTGTCGTACATTTCCTTTGCTTTTTTATCTATCTTTTCAAGATAATCGGCAAGTTCCATTTTGCAGAGCATTGTGTAATAGATAGTTGGATGAAATTCACGCAGGTAATTTGCGTGGCGATGTCCCCATATGCCTATTTCTCGTTTAGGCTGGTTTGCATCCTTAAAATCAGGATAATTTAATCCGTCGATTTCAACATATGTAAGATTGTTTTGTACTTTCAAATATCATACCTCCTTATTTGGCAGGAGCAAGCCCTTGCCCTACGATTAAATTATGTGTGTAGAAAATGCATATAACCATAAGACATAAATGCAGACATTGAGAAATGGATGAGAATTCTGTTTTCTTGCGATAATTGCTGTACATAGGTACTGCTTTATCGCAAAAAACAGAAAACGCCAAAATTATTGGCGGTTCGATGCCGACAATAATTTTAAATAGTGTAACTCTGCAAACAGCATTCACTATAAAGTAGCACAATAGACACAAGTTATCACCCGATATATACTTCGGCGTGGTTATCGCCATTTATCAAAGTCTGAAACATCTTATGGTCTAAGTATAGCATTAACAGGTGCCATTGCAGCACCCATATTATTGGCGTCAGTTATTCCGAGATCGGTGATTGTTCCGATTTGCACTGCCTTGATTTTTGTGCCTTCGCCCTCCTGCTCAACGACTGCACTGCCTGCACCTGTTACGGTCCATTGGGCGCTTGGAGGTCTCTGGCCACCGTATTCCAGAGGAAAGCGGAACTGTCGTTCTGATGAACAAAAATGGCTTGATGTTCCTGCAACAACACATTTTGCACCTGCATCAACAAGCATTGAGCCGACCGACAAAGAGAGTGCCATTGTGGAACATGCACCATAAAGTCCGATTGATGAAATTTCCAAATCCTTAAGGGCAAAAGCTGATCCCATACATTGATCCAGCAAGTCACCGCTTAATACGAAATTCACCTCTGACGGACTTTTGCCTGCGTCGGAAAGAGCACGTATAATGGCATCATGAAGCATTGCAGATTCCGCAAGCTCATAGGACTGCTGTCCCATAGTAGTATCCTCAAATATTGCGTCAAAGTCCTGTGCTAACGGACCTTCGCCCTCTTTTTTGCCTGCTACTCCTGCGTGTCCTGTTATAATAGGAGGAGCATCAAAAAATATTGTTTTTCCTTTTATGTGCATAATAAAAACACCTCGATTATATTTTAACCGAAGTGTTTTGAATTATTATTTATATAGTCATCCCAAATCAATGGAAATTTATTTTTTACAAATTCAGCATAGGAACAATTGGGAGTATCTTTCATATTCTTTTCTTGAATAACACCAAGTATCATTTTGTACTAATTTTCAAGTTTTTTTCACTTTTATCCTCGAACTTCCCAATTTCAAGTTTTCCATTGTCAACGCATTCTATAAAATAAGCATCGCTGATTTCTATAAAATCAACAATCTCAAGCGGTTCAGTTCCAAGTCTTGCACAGGGTATATTTTTAAATGGAATAATTTGCCTTTCTTTTGCGTCAACCTCATATAAATAACCTTTACGATTTTGTGAAATTTCTTTAAAATCATTGGGATATTGTTTAGCTAATCAATAATATTATTGACATTTCGTAGGGGATCGAAAATTCCACCATAGTATGGGGGGAAATGTCACGTAGTGACAAAGGAAGACGGCTCCCGTGAGGAGTCCTCAACATCCTGAACATAAACAATAATTTATCAAAATCTGAAAACGTTTTCAACAGAATTCTCACTAAAGGTTTTTCGTGCCATTTTATACATTGCTTTGGCATGGATTCTGTCGTGCCAGATAAATCTTCTAAGCACTTTTCTGAGTGACCATTGTTCATTATAGCAGCCATTAAATACATCATTATTCAAATAATTTTCAGTGTTTTCAAGCAGGTCAAAGCCTTTTTGACGGCATTCAAATATAGTGCCGGCATTATCAGTATGAACACCAATTTCACCGAAATAGTAATCATTCACATTTTTTGTATGCTCATACATTTCAAAAGCCATTCTCGGCACATCACCATAAAATGTTCTTCGTGCAGGCAAACAGCTAATATTTTTATCAGGAATGGATTCATAGAGCTTTTGAAAATCCATTGCTGATTTAAGCACTATTGCTTTGAGTTCAAAATACTCTTCTTTAGAAAGGGGACGCTTTTCAGACTCAAAAATAACATCCGTATCCGCATCGGATATATTCAATTCTGATCTGTGCTCCTGTATAATCTGAGGAACAATAATATCCGGCACTGCTTTATTACACCATTTAAAATAGAAATTTATTTCCGCAGGCATTTTACCCAGTGCTATTTCTCTGCTTTCTCCCCTTGTGAATGCACCCGGAAAATCATTTGCATACAAGAGAGTATCATTACCATTATGCTCCCAGATACATTTAACTATCATCGCACTCACCTTGAAAGCATTGTGTATCGGTGAGGGGGAAGCGTTATGATACCGTTTTCGCATTTAAAATCAGAGTGCGAATAAGCATTATTCCATTTTTCACCGACAAACAATTTTGTCTCTTCATCATTATTATTAACCGCCACAAGGACACTGTTATCACTGCTGACACGCTCATAGGCGATAGCAGAATTCTCACAAAACACAGGGACAAACTCACCGTCAATCAGCGCCTTTGCTCCGTTTCTGATTTGACCCAGACGTTTGTACCATTTAAGCAGCTCCTCATTCTGATTATCCCACTGCATACAGGCACGGTTAAAAGGATCCTTCATACCCTGCATACCGATTTCATCACCATAATAAATGGACGGTACACCGGGAAGAGTGAACTGAATAAGTGATGCCATTTTCATCATGGAAATACCCTTAAGATAATCGTAGGAAGACAGCTCATTATTTGCGAACTGCCAGTCACGTCCCTTTCCCTCATTGTCAGGACCTGCAAGGCGTGTAATGGCACGCTCGGTATCGTGTGTACCGATATGGTTCATAAGTACATTGAGCACCTGCGGAGGATAATTTTCCACAATATTCATAACTGAATCGAAAAAATATTCACCGTGACCGTAGCGGACAAAATTCAAAACTGCATCGGCAAATGGATAATTCATTACGGAATCAAGCTCTTCACCGAGAAGATACTTTCGTCTCTGTCCATAGGCGAATTTATTTGTGGCATCCTCCCACACCTCGCCGATAATCACAGCGTTCTCATTTTCCTCTTTAACTGCTTTTCTTAAATCATCAAGGAAAATATCAGGCAGCTCATCTGCCACATCAAGGCGCCAGCCACTGATACCACACCTCAGCCATTTACGGAGAATTCCATCCTTACCGCAAATATAGTTACGATAGCTTTCGTCCTCCTCAATAACCTCAGGGAGCAGCTTAATCCCCCACCAGGCGTGGTAATCATCAGGCCAGTTAATAAACTTGTACCAGCTAAAATACGGACTCTCCGTACTATTATAAGCACCGAGTGTATTGTAATGATTATATAAATTAAAGTACTTACTGTCACAGCCTGTATGGCTGAATACACCATCGAGAATGATGGAAATCCCATACTTTTCCTTAGCTGTTTTGCAGAGGGATTTTAAATCCTCCTCCGTTCCCAAAAGAGGGTCAATCTTTTCATAGTCAGCCGTATCATACCTATGATTGGAATGTGCCTCAAATATGGGATTTATATAAATACAGCCTACACCTAAATCAGCGATATACGGAAGCTTTTCCTCAATCCCCTTAAGGTCACCGCCGAAATAATCATTATTCCAGATGCCGTTCATCTGCTCCTCTTTCCAATAAGGTGTTTCACCCCACCGGCGAAGAACACGTGTTGACGGCACAGTCTTTTTTTCAGCACCCGAATTATAGAATCTGTCAGGGAAAACCTGATAAATGATACCACCTTTCAGAAAGTCAGGCGTCTTAAAGTTTTTATCATATACGGTCTGCTGAAATTCATTCCCCTGCGCCGAGAAATCACCTATTCCGTTTCCTGTATTCATAATCAGGCTTTTGCCCCAAGGGGTGTCAAGCTCGAAATGATAAAAATACAGACCCGGCGTTGTGGCTGAAAAATGCAGTTCCCAGTATTCATGATACTCACCGCACATACCTGCCCAGAACATACCATAATATGCCGTTTCCTCATTCTCACCATCTTTTGTTATGGCAAGGGTTGCACAGCTGCATCTGCAGTCTCTCGGCACGATGATACGGAATTTGCATTGTTCATCTGTGGCAATTGCTGATCGTATTGACTTGTATGATTTATCCCTTGAATTAAAAATCAGCATAGTATCCTCAATTGTCAATAGACACGGCTATTAATTACTTAAGTTACCGTGTCTATTTTACTAATTCATTATTTATTTTTTAGCAGTTTTCTTTGTCTGCTTTTTTGCAGTTGTTTTAGAAGCTGCTTTCTTCTCTGTCTTTTTTTCAGTCTTCGCAGCCATAGGAGCACTCTTTCTTGAGGTCTTAGGCTTTTCCTCAGGAACAGCAACAGGTTTTGTATGCCAGATTCTGTCAGCATAGTCCATAATGGAACGGTCTGCACTGAACACACCTGCACCACTGATGTTCATAAGAGACATTCTTGCAAAGCGTTCCTTATCTCTGTAAGCCTGTGCAGAAAGCTGCTGTGCCTTCTGATAATCAGCGAAATCAGCAAATGCCATATACTGGTCAACATTCATAAGTGATGATGTGATTTCGCCGAACTGTTTGCCATTAACACCCTGTGCGATAAAATCAACTGCGCTCTTGAGTGTACCGTTATTATTCAGGAACTGCATCGGATCATATCCGTCTCTCTTAAGCTGTTCAACCTCAGGAGTTGTAAGACCAAAGATGAAGATATTATCCTCTCCGACAGCATCATAAATCTCAACGTTAGCACCATCCATTGTACCGAGAGTAACTGCACCATTAAGCATAAGCTTCATATTACCGGTACCTGATGCCTCTGTACCTGCAAGCGAAATCTGCTCTGATATATCAGCAGCCGGCATAAGAGCTTCAGCAAGAGATACGCTGTAATCCTCCATAAATACAATCTTGATTCTGCCCTTGATGTCAGGATCATTATTGACTACCTTTGAAAGAGCGTCGATAAGCTCAATAATCTTCTTAGCCATAAAGTAGCCCGGAGCCGCCTTTGATGCAAAGATATACGTTCTCGGCTCATAGTCCATATTCGGATTCGCTTTGAGCATCTGGTAATCAGCAATGATATTGAGCACATTGAGCTGCTGTCTCTTATACTCGTGGAGACGCTTAACCTGAACATCAAAAATAGATGTAGGATCAAGCTCAATGCCGTTTCTCTTCTTAACAATATCCGCAAAGCGCTCTTTGTTAGCAAGCTTGATTGCATTCAGTCTGTCAAGCACCTGGCTGTCATCCTTATAATCACGGAGCTTAAGAAGCTCATCGCTCTTTGTAATAAAGCCGTCACCAATAAGCTCAGTAATGAATTTGGTAAGCTCAGGGTTAGACTGACAAATCCAGCGTCTGAATGCAATACCATTCGTTACATTTTTGAATTTATCAGGTGTAATGGTATAGAAATCGTTGAATACTGTATCCTTAAGGATTTCAGAATGAAGTGCAGATACACCGTTTACAGAGTGTGAGCCTGCAACACAAAGGTTAGCCATTCTTACAACACCGCCTGATACGATTGCCATTCTTTCAACCTTATCAGCATCGTGGGTTACACCCCAGATGTATGCACGGAAGCGGTTGTCAATTTCCTTAGTAATCTCATAAATACGCGGAAGAAGTCTTCTGTAAAGATCCTCACTCCAGCACTCAAGAGCCTCTTTCATAACAGTATGATTTGTGTAAGCAACAGTTCTTGTAACAAGGCTCCATGCTGTGTCCCAATCGTAGCCGCACTCGTCAAGCATAATTCTCATAAGCTCAGGAATAGCCATTGTAGGGTGCGTATCATTAATATGAATTGCAACCTTTTCAGGAAGATTATCAAGTGTGCCATAGCTTGTTAAATGACGCTGAATGATATCCTGAACAGATGCTGAAACAAGGAAATACTGCTGACGGAGTCTCAGTGACTTACCCTCGACTGTATTGTCTGACGGATAAAGCACCTTTGAAATTGCCTCCGCCATAGCTGACTGCTCCATCGCCTTAATATATGAGCCTGAATTGAAAAGACCCATATCAAGTGCAGGCTTTCTTGCAGCCCAGAGACGAAGACGTGAAACACCCTTGCTCTTACCTGAAACATACATATCATAAGGAATAGCAGTAACTGTATTGCAGTCTCTGTGCTCAACGTGGTGATAATCACCGTCCCAGCTATCCTCAATCCAGCCTTCAAACTTAACCTCAACTGCTCTTTCCTCACGAGGTACAAGCCATACATCACCGCCTGGAAGCCAGAAATCAGGGAGCTCTGTCTGCCAGCCGTCAATCAGCTTCTGCTTAAAAATACCTGCCTCATAACGCAGTGAATATCCCATTGATCTGAAGCCGTTGGTTGCAAGTCCGTCAAGATAGCATGCAGCAAGTCTGCCGAGACCGCCGTTGCCGAGACCAGCGTCAGGCTCTTCATCATAAAGCTTTTCAAGCTTTACATCGAAGGATTTCAAAGCCTCATCAAAAACAGATGTTAAATCAAGATTATAAAGATTGTTTTTCAGTGAACGGCCCATAAGGAATTCCATACAAAGATAATAAATTTCCTTTGAGTCCTGCTCCTTAGCCTCATTTCGAAATTCGCTGTTCATTTCTGAAAGCATATCGCGAACTATCATTGCTACTGCTTTATAGTATTGTTCATTAGTTGCAGTTTTGGGATCCACGCCGAAGAAATGGCTTAGTTTGTCGCTAATAGCTTTCTTAGCCTGCGAAACAGTCATCTTTTTCATATAAATCCTCCAAATTATTTTATTTATTTCATTAAATTATTAATCAACTTTG
>UQVI01000080.1 GCA_900544515.1 uncultured Oscillospiraceae bacterium
GATCTACACTCGACTAGTCGTCGGCAGCGTCAGATGTGTATAAGAGACAGAATTAGTTTTATAAAAAATGTCGGAGCAATCCACGCTGCATAACCGCCTATCAAATCTGCAAGTGCAGCACCTATACCTGCTGCAAGGCTGGATTTTTTTGAGCCGAGCAATACAATGGACAAAAAGATTATACTGTCACCAAGATGTGTATAGCCTGTACCCAAAGGAATTTTGAAGGTAAATGTAAACACAAAAATCAGTGCCGCCATAATTGCAGTAAAGCAGATCGCTCTTACGCTTACATTCCTTTTCACTTTTTGATTTTCCATATAAAGTCCTCCTTTTTTCTAAATGTTACCACCTTATTGTACTCTAATCAATGTACAATTTTAACTATTTTTTAATATACAGATTAAAAGCAAGAAAGAACAGCCAATAAAACGCCTCAAGCTGAGCTGTTTTATTGGCTGTTCTGAAATTCCAGAAGCACTATACATCGTTTGAATTTGCGTATATTTCATGCATACGATCATCATCAAAATGGCTGTCAAGGAAAATCTCGAAATGATTTGAGGGCGGCTCACCCTCTGCTCTTTCATCCATTCTCAGTGCTGCTGTTGCCGACAGAAAAGAATCAAATATAAAAAATATAACAAATGTCCAAGTTAATACAGCACCCAGATTTATCGGTATCTTTTCAATAACGCCTGACATCATAGGATATAATATCTTTATCCAGAATATACCAAGAAATCCCCAAAATAGTGAATACAGCAAACATACCCTGCCGTTTATGTTCAAAGGAACATTGCTATAATCCCATGCTACAGAACCGAAAACGATTTCCTGACCTAATGAACATATATATTCTGTAACAGTTCCTACAATAAATGAACTCAGAAATATTTTCCACAGTTTAGCATTTCTTATTCTATAAAGCACCAACGTCAATATCACGCCGCCCATACCGTACGCAACGGATAGTGGTCCATAGACAAGTGATTTCCTCGATTCAATATAACCGTGACGGATAAAGCACCATATAGTTTCCACAATGAATCCTGTGACACAGCATATTAAAAAAATCCATACAATTTTTTCAAAGCATATGCCGTTGGCAAATTTATTTTTTTCTTTATTCTGTACACTGTTTTTCACCTTTCATCACCAAAATCAGTATACCACAAAAATAGACATCTGTTTATAAACTTTTTATAAAAAATAAAGAGACATTGAAATCAATCAATGTCTCTTATCCTGTATTATCTTATTTTGTCTCAGGCGGCTGATAATCAAAGTTTGATGCATTGTAGCCGAAGAACTCTTCAACAATCGGAGTGAACTCATCTGCATCATTGTACTCAGGGCTCTTCAGCTCATAAATAGCTTCGTTGAATGCCTCATCATACCAATCCCACTTTTTAAAGGCATAAACATAGCTGATTGTATCCAGCTCACTGTCAAGCACCTTAAAATCATCCTTACCCTCAGCAACATTGAAATGGAATTCATCAATTACAAGGGCATCGATTTTTCCTGCCTTAAGGTCAGCAAGAGCACTTGCGGTATCCGGATATTCAGTAACCTTCTTCATACCGTCTTTAATGGCAGAATTTTTATCAAGAGCTGCCTTTGCAGTATCGGAAACCACACCGGCATTAACACCGTTAAGATCAGCATAAGTACCAATACTGCTGCCCTTTGCAGTTACAGTGATGATTCTGTTATCAATAATATCCTTTGTAAAGGTATGATCCTTATTGAAAGAACCTGCATTCTTGGAAATACCGCCGACCATAACATAAGCAATATACGCATTGCCGTCACCATCGGTATAAGCAGTATCCTCGCCGATTCTGTAATCCTTGTCAACCTGAACGAATTTATAATTTTTATAATCATTCTTTACGTCATCAAATATCTTTTCAATGATTTTCACATCAAATCCTGTTAGCTGACCCTTTTCATCTGTATAAATAAAAGGCTTATTCTCCTCTGTATAGGCAACAAGCAGTGTTTCGTCAGTAATCTCCTCAGCCGGACCTGAAGATGAACAGCCGGCAAAGCAAAGCAGCACAAAAATGGCTGAAATAACAACTGCAACCATCCTTTTCATTTTTTCCATTATGGTATATCCTCCCTTTCGGATACTTAAATATAACATAATTTTATAATATAATAAACTTAAAGTCAATAGGAAGTTGGCACTTGACAACGAATTGAAATAGGATTACCCTTGTATCTATGAAATATAGTAATATAACACAGGGTCTTTTCATCAGCAGACCAAACAGATTTATTGCAAAAGTAAATATTGACGGAGAAGAACAAACTGTTCACGTAAAAAATACAGGCAGGTGCAGAGAGCTGCTGAAAGAAAATGCTGTTGTATTTTTGGAGAAAAGCAGCAATCCGAACAGAAAAACGCAGTACGATTTAATTTCCATTTACAAGGGTGATACACTGATTAATATGGACTCGCAAAGTCCGAACAAAGTTGTTGGCGAATGGCTTGCGGAAGGCGGATTTCTGAAAAATCCTACTCTGATTAAGCCTGAAGCTGCCTATGGAAATTCACGGCTTGATTTCTACCTGGAAAACGAGAATGAAAAGGCTTTCATTGAAGTAAAAGGTGTAACCTTAGAGGTTGACGGCACAGCACGATTCCCTGACGCACCTACTGAAAGAGGAAGAAAGCATCTCAGTGAACTGATAAGAGCAAAACAGAACGGTTACCGTGCGGCTGCTGTTTTTGTGATTCAGATGAAGGGGTGTAAACGGTTTGAGCCGAATGATAAGACTGACCCTGCTTTTGCACAAGAACTTAAGCGAGCTGCAGAAAACGGTGTTAAAATCATTGCTCTTGACTGCAGGGTAACGCAGAACAGTATTAAGATTGACAAGGAAATTCCTGTAAGGCTTTAAGCAATGATTGACAAATTTCCGATTGAAGAGTAATATATTAAATCAGTAAAGTAATAGAGGCGAACAATATGTTAACATTAGACAGAGTTTATAAAGCAAAAAGAGTTCTATCAGAGGTTGTAAGAGAAACAGATATGATTCTCTCCAAAAATCTTTGCCCGAATGCCGGCATTTACCTTAAAACTGAAAATTTACAGGTAACAGGCTCATTCAAGGTAAGAGGCTCTTATTTTAAAATAAGTCAGCTTTCAGACGAGGAAAAGGCAAAGGGCGTAATTGCCTGCTCAGCAGGAAATCATGCACAGGGTGTTGCCCTTGCCGCAACCAAGAACGGCATCAAATCACTCATCTGTCTTCCTGACGGTGCACCAATCAGCAAGGTTGAGGCAACAAAGCGTTACGGTGCTGAGGTATGCATGGTAAAGGGTGTATATGATGATGCATATAACAAAGCATTGGAGCTTAAAGAAGAAAAGGGATATTCCTTTATTCACCCATTTGATGACCCTGACGTAATTGCAGGACAGGGAACAATTGGACTTGAAATTCTTGATCAGCTTCCTGATGCAGATGCAGTTGTTGTGCCAATCGGCGGCGGCGGACTGATTGCCGGTGTAGCTTACACAATCAAGCAGATTAATCCGAACTGCAAGGTTTACGGCGTTCAGGCCAGCGGTGCTCCGTCAATGGAACAATCCGTAAACGACGGCAAAATTGAAACACTTGAAAAGGTGCAGACAATCGCAGATGGTATCGCAGTAAAAACACCGGGTAATCTTACTTTTGATCTGGTTAACAAATATGTTGACGGAATTTATACAGTAAGCGATGATGAAATTGCACTTGCAATTTTAACACTTATGGAGCAGGAAAAGCTCATTGCCGAAGGCGCAGGTGCCGTACCTGTAGCAGCAGTTATGAACGGCAAAATTCCTGATATTGACGGCAAAAAGGTTTGTTGCCTTGTTTCAGGCGGTAACATTGATGTAACAATCCTTTCACGTGTTATTGAACGTGGGCTGAAAATGGGTGGAAGAACAGCAAATATCACAATTGCTCTTTCTGACAAACCGGGCCAGCTTATGGGCGTAAGCCAGATTATTGCACAGCTGGGTGCCAATGTAGTATCTGTTAATTATGACAGCACGGACCTTGATATGAACATCACGGACTGCTATCTGAATATCGGAGTTGAAACAAGGGATTATCAGCACATTGCTCAGGTTAAGCAGGCTCTTAAGGATGCCGGCTTTGAGGTAATTGATTAATAAATAATAACCACATAAAGGAGATTTTACTATGGAATATGTTGCAACAAATCACGCACCGAATGCAATCGGACCTTACTCACAGGCGGTTAAGGCAAACGGACTTCTTTTCACATCAGGTCAGATTGCAATCAACCCTGCAACAAACGAGGTTGAGGCAATGACCATTGAGGAGCAGACAACACAGGTTTGTGAAAATCTTAAGGCAGTTGTTGAGGCTGCAGGCACATCAATGGACAAGGTTGTGAAAACAGTTTGCTTTTTAGCAGATATCAATGATTTTGCAAAGTTCAATGAGATTTACGGCACATACTTTACATCAAAGCCTGCACGCTCCTGTGTAGCTGTTAAGGACTTACCGAAAGGTGTGCTCTGTGAGATTGAGCTTATCGCTGAGTTATAGTTTAGCAAACTGAATAGCAATATAAAAATAAATATTCTGTAAATAAAACAGCTGAGAAACATAAATCCGTTTCTCAGCTGTTTTATTTGTTACATATTATTTTTTGTCGTTAACAATTACATCATAAGCTCTCTTGCAGTTATTGTTATCCAGGTAAGCAAAGAAGCCGTTTACCCTGTCCATATACTTGTTTTCACAATCATTTTCCATAAGTGCAATAAGCTCATCCACTACGCTGTCCTTATCTGTACATATCGGGCCGAAGCCTTCGGTTTCATAATCAAAGCTCTGATCATAAACCTGATTCTCGTAAAACTCCTCCTTGTCAAACTGTGAATACACAATCGGCTTGCAAAGATGAGCAAAATCAAAGGCAATGGTTGAATAGTCGGTAACAAGCACCGATGATTCAGCAAATACCTTATTATAATCTACAAAGCCATCATTAACACTGAATACATCGTTAGCCTGAAAATCGACACTCTGTTTCATATGTATCGGATGCAGACAGAAAAGACCTTTATATCCCTTTTCCCTCATGGCCTTCAAAAGACGTTCATCATTGATAAGACCATTATAGAATTTGAAATAATCGGTATTTACAAAGCCGTCAAAATATACACTTGATGTATTGATATCATAGCTTTCCTTAATGGCTCTTCTCCAGGTGGGAAGAATGAGAATCTGTTTCTTTGTATCTTCGTAAAGGAGATCATATCTCGGAAGTCCGGTAGTTATAAGCTGATCCTCAGTATAAAGATAGCCATCATCAATAATTCTCTGCTTTTCCTTTTTACCGGTAATGAAGAAAATATCAATTCCCTTGTTAAACTTATTTAACCATTTTGAGCAGTCACCGCAGTTTACACCGTGATTGGTGAAGTAGTACCTGAATTTGAACATATCGTTCAGATATCTTCTCTTTCCGCCAAATGGATTTATGGTGAATTCACCTGCACTGGAGGAAATGATTTTTTCTGCCATAAGGAAATAATACGGATACTTTTTATCCTCAGCGAATACAACCTCACCCTCCGATTTAAGGCGGTCAATCACGCTCTTCTTAGCATTCTTGCCTATCATAAAGATAGGTCTTACGCCCTCCGGCTTATGCTCACAGGTATATTTAAATATTGCTTCGCCGTTATCACCGGCATTGTCAATTCTGTCAGCAAATATCCAAATCTTACCCTTAGGAGCCTCCTTCTTTTCAAATTTTTTGAAATTCTTTCTGATTTTTGCGACATCCTTGAGTCCGTTATCATTCAGATATTTAATACATCTTTTTTCAAGGACAGCTCTTGTATTTTCCGCAACAGCAGGGCAGGAAATCATAATATGATCTCTGTAGCATCTTAAAAGATATCTGCCGTAGAACTGATAAGCCTCTGGGAAAAGCACCTTATTGGTAACAAATTTTCCATAGCTCATATTGATTCGGCTTTCGCCGTTTTCAAATTCAAGGATAGGCAGTAAATTTATCTGCTCCTTTGCCTTGAGCTTGCCCACAGGATATTCATAATGATAATGATAATAATACGGCTCGTCCTCAGCGTAGCTGTTTTTGGAGATGACTGCGTGATAATCCGTCAGCTTTTCAGGATATACCTTTTCATCACCGAACTGAAGTGCAAATCTGACACCGCCGTTTTCACAATGAAGGAGCCAGCGGACAACGAACATATCAACAATAAAATGATCGTTTTCAATTTCAGCCTTTCCTACAAGACAGCATTTTGAAACGGTTTTCTGCGGTCTGAATAATACAATATCGTTATAGCAGATCGCATTATTCTTCGGATTGAACTGTAAATTTTTTTCAAGGTCAATTCCGTATTTGAATCGGATAGCGGCCGTTCTTCTTGCAATGGATTTATGAACAGGGTCACGCAGAAGAATATCATCATCAATATATGAGAGAATCGTCTTTACATTTTCCTTAAACTGGACAAGCTGCTCTTCCGTAAGAATTTCATTATAAAGATTCGTTGTAAAGCGCCAGTACATATCATAGGAAATCATTGCCTGAACATATCGGATTACCTCACCATAAAGCTCCTTGCTGTATCGGATTAACTCCATATGATAGTTTGTAAGTGTATCGGTATAGAATGAAATATCAGATGTCTGACTGTTGATTGCAGAATCAGCTGCAAATCTTTTTCTGTAATAATAACAGCCCTCTTTAATAATACCTACCTTGAGCTTTTTCAGTAAAATTTTATTGATGAATATGGAGTCTTCACCATATTTTAATTTGGGATCAAATCTTAAATCGCCTATTGCACTTCTCTTTATCAGATTATTCGTAGACAATGACTGAACAGAGTGCTCTTCCTCTTTTGTGGTAAGGTCAGCAATTCTGGTTCCCTTCCAGAACTTAAAATCAAGCGTATGGAAACCGTTTTTTGCCTCAAAATAACGGGTTCTGAAAGTAACAACATCAATCTCATCAGAATGCTCCTGAATATAGTTATATGCACTTTTTAAAGTTTTCAAATCAAGCTTATCATCAGGATCAAGGAAGGTAATATATTCTCCCTCAGCCATATCCAGTGCCATATTTCTTGCGGAGCTTACACCGCCGTTTTCCTTATACTTATATATAATATTTTTAGGATATTTTTTTTTGTATCTGAGACATATTTCTTCACTTGCATCCTGTGATCCATCATTAACAAGAACAAGCTGTATATTCTTCTTGAAATTAAGTGTCTGATTAATTATAGAATCTAATGCTTCCTCAAGATAAGGTTCAACATTATAAATCGGTACAATTACAGAAACTTTAAAACTTTTACTCATTTTTTGTTTTTCTCCTCGTGTATCATTCGTATTCTAAATAGCAGAATAAACCAACTGCTTTATTATTTCATCACACAATCACTTTTAAAATTGACAGCCATCTATCGGTCAATTTATAATCCTCATTTTCAAAAAGACTATTATGAAGTCTGAAAACGATATCAATAAAAAGTATTTTTTCAAGTATATCCCTGTCGGAAACAGCTGAAAAGAAATCAAGCAGTTCCTGGCCATTCTGAGCAATATCTCCGCCGTTATCACAAAGCTCGGTAGCAATATATCTTACAATATCAACCTCTTTCGGGGCCACATATCCGATAGGGTCAATAGCAACCAGCTCATCATTCCTTTTCATAATATTATAGCGGTGCATATCACCGTGAATCAATGTGAAATCATCATCACTGAAGGTGCTGTTAAAAAGCTCTGCAGCCTGTTTGACATATCCCATTATTTCATCTTTTTTGTATTCAAAATTATCCTGGTTCAGCTTATCATTAAGTATCTCCTTATAATTTTTGAACTGGCTGAAAAGATCCTTTGAAACGGTTATCTCACAGGAGTCCATAACTCTTTTGAAGAAATTGAGCAGTTCCTCTTTGCTGCCGTCAAATTGCAAATCCGCATCCTTGCACCGCTCAAGTAAAATGGCACAGCATTTATCATCATAATCATAAAGCTCACACATGAAGCTTGCATTAAGACTTTGATAACAGGAACGCTCACTTGTATATCGATCAATGCAGGGCGGTATTATTTTGAAAACGCATTTTCCGTATTTCACGCTCTTGGCAAGGAATATAATACCGAAGTGTGAGGACTTAATAACGTTATATTCCGTAATCTGCCATTCCTTAAGAAGTTTCGGAATGGAATTTTCAAGAGTTTTTGACCAGTTTTCCACCTCATGAGGATAATAGGTTTTCAACAGTCTGTTGAGTCTTGACACACTTTCCAGAATTTTTGAAAAGTCAACATCATTATCCCTTGCGGTAACCAATGCCTCCAGATATTTCAAATCTGCAGGATAGGTAAGTTTAAAATTATTATTAAAATCAAAATATAAATAAATTCTGCTGTCTTCCGGAACTGTCTCTTATACACATCTCCGAGCCCACGAGACTAAGGCGAATCT
>UQVI01000081.1 GCA_900544515.1 uncultured Oscillospiraceae bacterium
TGCCCTTGCTGTCCTTTACCGTTACTCCCGGTGTTTTTACTTTTCCGTTATAATACGTTGCTGTTGTTGACAGCGCTACGCTCGCTATTTTCGGCACTGCTGTTGTTGACTTTACTGCCTTACATTTTGTGCAGGCATCTACTATCTTACCGTCTGCCTTTTCTGTTGCCTTTGTGACTGTCTTTTTATAACTGTGACCTGTTGCCGAAACAACCTTATCATCATAGCTTGAATTGCATACGGAACAGGTATGCCTTGTATATCCCTTTGCAGTACAGGTCGGTGCAACAACCTTATTAACATAAGTATGCGATTCTGCAGGCTCAACTGTAACTGTTTCGATATAAGCGTCACATTCTGCACAGTTTTTATCCTTATCAAAACCGACTAAACAGCTTGCACCCTTTGGAATAACCCACACTGTTGAAGGGTGTGTACACACATAGCTTGCAGTCGAAACCGGATATTTGCTTTTGAAATAATTCGTTGTGTAGTCGGAATCAAAGGTATGATACAGGAAGTCTTCTGAGCCGAGCATAAACCAGTCATAAACATAATCATCTGACCAGTAGCTGTTATTCTCCTTATCAGGGTAATAGTCTGTCTGTGTATCATCCCACGTGGTATCAATATAGTAATATTTGCCGCCGAGCTTGGCTATATTCCAGCCGTGATCACCACCTGCAACCACTCGGCATGAAATACCTACTTCTCTGCAAAGTCTGTAAAACAATGTGGAATAGCCCTGACAAACTGTCACACCTTTTATCAAAGCTCCATAGGTTGAAAACTGTACTTTATAGTTATAATCATTTACGTGATCATAATCATATTTTGCATTTTCGCATACAAAATCATGTATTACTTTCAGCTTTCTGAAATCAGATTTACCGTTGAGATTCAGTTTCTGCAAAACCGTTTTCACCTTATTTGTTATCTCTTTTTCCTGTGCGGCAGTTGTCAGATATTCCATCTCGAATGTAAGCTGATACTCATTCTTGGCACCTAATTTTATAATACTGCCTCTGCCCTGCATAGAATACATATTCCATCTGAGATAGTCACCGTCAGCCGTTGATACAGAACGCTCCTGAGAAATAGCTTCTGTAGCAATGTACTGCAAAGCATCCTGACCTGATCTTTGGGTAACAACATTTAATGTTACACTCTTTGTCCTTGCAACCATTTTATCACGCAAAAATTCAATTGCCTTTGCTTCGGAATATGCCGTTGCATACACATTTGGTGCTTTGTAGGTGAATTCATCCGCTTCATCGTCCTCGTCTTCAGAAAACGCAGCTTCAGCAATTTTCCCTTCATAATACGGATTGACATAGGAATAAGAATATTCTTCACCTATACGCTCCGTCTTTGCATAAGCCGAAAGGTCGATACCGGCTGTAATGGACACAAGCATTACAGCAGCCATTAAAAAACTAAATACTCTTTTCATTTTGATTCCTCCCTTATATTTTCAACAAGGCAGACTGCGTGTGCAGCTATACCCTGCTTGTTACCTGTAAAACCAAGTCCCTCTTCAGTAGTTGCCTTAACCGATACACAATCTGTATCAACATGACAAGCAACTGCAATATTTTTTCTCATTTCAACAATATACGGTGCCATTTTCGGTGTCTGGGCAAGAATAGTAGAATCAATATTTACTATCTTATACCCTTTTTCATTTACCTGTCTTACAACCTCTTTAAGCAGTTCAAGACTGTCAGCACCCTTCCATTTGTCATCGGTATCAGGAAAAAGGTGACCGATATCCCCCATAGCACAGGCACCGAGAAGTGCATCCGATACAGCGTGAAGCAAAACATCAGCATCACTGTGTCCTAAAAGTCCCAGAGGGCTTGGTATATCCACTCCGCCGATTATGCATTTTCTGCCTTCAACAAGCTTATGCACATCGTATCCATGACCGATTCTCATCACACTTCACCTCTCATTTTAAGTATACTTTCCGCCATAGGAATATCCTCAGGCGTTGTAATTTTTATATTACCATAATCACCGCAAACCGTGTAAACAGGCTTACCTAGATTTTCAACAAGCTGGCAATCGTCTGTAAAATCTCTGCCCTGCTTTTCTGCCAGTGACAAAGACTCTTTATATATGTCAAAGGCAAAAATCTGCGGTGTACGTATGGATATGAGCGCTGACCTGTCAGGCGTGTCAACAATTTTCATTTCGCTGTCCACAACCTTGATTGTGTCCTTAACAGGTACTCCGACTGCTGCTGCACCCTTATCCTTTGCAAGACTAACCGTGTCATCTATCTCCTTTTGTGTTATAAGCGGTCTTGCACCATCGTGGATTACGATTAAATCACAGTCACCGTCCTCTATTGTTGCAACCGCATTCTTAACACTTTCCTGCCTTGTGGCTCCGCCGAAGCAGTATGAAAGCTCATGGTCTGATAAAACCTTTTCAAAATCATCAAGGTCATTTTCACGGCAGACCACAATAATTTCATCAATGCAGTCAGCCTTTGAAAACGCTTCAACCGTTCTTTCAAGCACAGTTTTTCCGCTGATTTCAAGCAGGAGCTTGCTCCTGTCAGCCTTCATTCTTGTACCGTTGCCGGCACCTAAAATAACAGCAATGTTACGCATCTCTCAGACTCTCCGTTTCCTCAAAAGTAGGCGTAGCAAATTCGGTTTTGTACGGATCGTAAATCACATAACCGGGCTTTGCACCGTTCGGCTTTTTAATATTTTTAACCAAAGTATAATCAACCGCCACGTTTGATGATTCACGTGCCTTGCTGAAATAGGCTGCAATTACTGCACAATCGTGAATTGCCTCATCTGTGATTTCCCTGCCTGAGGTCTCACATATAACGTGACTGCCTGCACTGTCCTGAACATGAAACCAGGTATCATAATTCCTGGCAGTTTTGAGTGTAAGGCGGTCGTTCATCATATTATTTCTGCCCACAAGGACAGAAAAACCATCCCTCGTCTTAAACATCATCGGTTTAAGTGCCTTTTGATTTTTTCTTTTATCTGATGATTTTTTTATATAACCCTGCTGTGAAAGCTCTGATTTAATTTCGGTAATTTCACTGTCCGTCTCTGCACGTGACAAGGCATCCAGCACCGTTTCAAAATACTGTGCCTCAGCATTTGCATCGCTGATAAACTGTGACAGCTTTGTTTCAGCAACCTGCTTTTTACGGTATTCCTTATAATACTTCTGTGCATTCTGTGCCGGTGTTAAGGTGACATCAGCCGGAATACGAATGATTTTATTATCATCATAGTAATTTTCCAGATCATAAAAAGGTGCACCTTTTTCAAGCCTGTACTGATTTGCATTTATCAGATCACCGAACAGCCTGTAGGTTTCCTTGTCCTTACATTCCTCGAGCTCCTGTGCTCTGTTGAGTGCCTTTCTGACAGCGCGCTCCTGCAGTGTGTTGACCTTTTTAAACAAATCTGCACTGCGGGCCTTTATACGCATAAGGCGGACCCTTTCATAGTAAAAGAAATCGAGTAGCTGTGAAAAGGTATCATAATGCCTGATAACCGCAAGATGATCATATTGTTTGATATCTATAAATGAAAAGTCTTTCGGCGTATCTGCTATCACTACAGTAGGCACAGGATTTTCTGCCTGATGCTTGAATTCATCCACCGAAAGTCCATTTTCAAGCTCACGACAGACAATCGGTGATACACCCTTAAGCGTATCCATATATGCTTTAAATAAGCCTTTATTACTGCCTCTGATTTTTTCACGGATTACATCCGTATCACAGGTAAATATATTCAGCTTATCCTGTTTCGGCGGTGCAGTATAGGTAAGACCCGGTAAAATCTCACGCACCTGCGACTTATTCTCATCAATACGTTTGACAGAATCTATGATTTTATTATCCTTATCGACAAAAATAATATTTGAATACCTGCCCATTATTTCCACAATCAGTGCATAGCTTACCTTGTCGCCAAGCTCGTCAGTGCCTGAAAAATTTATTCTCAGTATTCGTTCCAGATCCTCCTGAACGATTGAGGTTACCCAAGCACCTGTCAGCCTTTTTCTTAAAAGCAGGCAGAACATAGGCGGTTTAGACGGATTTTCAGGAGGGAAATCCGTAAAGTGAATTCGTGCTGAATCCGCATTGCAGGAAATCAGCAGTCTTCTGCTGCCCTCCCTTGAACGCAGAGTAATGACAAGCTCATCCCTTGACGGCTGATGAATTTTATCCACACGGCTGTCAACAGCAAAATCCGATATTTCATTTTTTAAATGGTGTAAAAATATTCCGTCAAGTGCCATAATCAGATATCCATAACTACATTTTTTACAGGTGCAATCATAAACTGCACATCTGTAAATATTTCTTCAAGCCGTTTTTTAATATTTAAAAAAGGCAAATTTTCCGTCTCAAAATGTCCTGCTGAAATACAAGCAAAGCCTGCCTCACTTAAATCCAGCATATCGTGATATTTCAAATCACCTGTGACAAAGCAGTCAGCTTTTTCAAATGCGTCCCACATATACTCGGCACAAGCTCCGCCGCCAACGCATACACGTTTTATCAGCTTATCTGTATCAGTATAACGCAGACCCTTTGAATTAAGCTTTTCACCCACAAACTGAGCAAAATCATCAATACTCATTTCCTGCTTCAAATCACCAGAAACAAGATATCCGTTATCAAGAGTCTCTGTGTTTTCAAGCTCCAGCATTTCAGCAAGGCAATCGTTAATTCCGCCCTTTGCCTTATCGTACGGTGTATGTGAGGATATAACAGCGATATCACTGTTAACAAGCTCATATACTGCTGAGCTCTTTTCCAGCTTTTTCAGTCCGCTGAAAATAACAGGATGATGTGTTAAAAGCAAATCTGCATTTACACTTTGGGCAAAATCGACTGCTGTCTTTGTTCCGTCAAGGCTGAGGACAGCCGTTTTAACCTCTTTTCGGTATTCACCGATAAGAAAGCCTGAATTGTCCCATTCCTCCTGCGTGTCAAAGGGTGCAATAGAATTTATGTAATCATATATATTTTTAACTGTCGTCATAGTCTTGCCTCCACTGCAGTAATAACGTCTGAATAATTTTCGCCTGATTTCGACTTATTTTTCAGATAGTTCATCAGATGAATAAAATATTCCTTATGAGAATAGTCCTTTATATTTCCGAGAAAATAATCAGCTCTTGTTTTAGGAATCATCGCTCCTGTATAAACCGCATCAAACACTGAATAATAATGATGTCCGTCCTTAACTATAAAATCATTCACAATTTCAAAGCCGTTATCATACAGAAATTTCCGGGCAAGCTCAGGGTGCGTCATAGGGTTTAAAATAATATGCTTACTGCTGATATAATCACATCTTGAAAGTATATCTGCAATAAGCTCCCCTCCCATTCCTGCAATGATTACCGTATCAAATTCATCGCTGCATAATTCATCAAGTCCGTTTGAAAGGCATATACTTATTCTTTCTTCAAGCTCCTCCTGCTTAACCAATGTTTCACAGGAGGACAAAGGACCTTCATTAATATCAGATGCCACCGCTCTCTTTATTATACCGCTTTCACACAGGAATACAGGAATATACCCATGATCGGTCCCAATGTCCGCAATTTCAGAACCGGGTTTAACCAAAGAAGCAACGGCATTAAGCCTTTTTGAAAGTTTCTGCATTATTCAGCCATAAAATTGTTTAATTTTTTAACAAGCTCATCTGCATCAGTGCCGTGAACCATACAAGCCTGCTCAACCGTTTCACCACGTGAAGCAGGGCAGCCAAGACAATGCATACCAATTTCAAGGAAGAGAGGTGCTGCGTCCGGACAGATGTCAAGAATATCGCCGATAATTGTATCTTTTGTAATTTCTTTCATTTTAATAATCTCCTTTAATCTTTAAAAATCTTAATAATATATATTTATATATTATTTATAGCACAAATAATATTTGATTGCAAGATGCTCAAAGATATGTTATACTTTTTAATCAAAGGTGGTGGATAAATTGGATAAAGAATTCAATCCTGCATTACAATTTGACGCATTTACTGCCGGTGTTGAGGACGGCGGACTTCGTTCAAGCTCATCAATAACAATAATCGTCTGTTATATTCTTGCCAATTGTCAGAAAAAAATAACTGCACAAAATATAATTGACGCACTTGTTACAGGTAAAATTGCCAATTATTTCGAGGTGTCAAATGCGATTTCAAAAATGATAAAAAAAGGTCATATAATTGAAAACGAAGATTCAACGCTTTCCATAACTGCGGACTGCAGATTCCTTGTTGATATTGTTGAAAATGATTTGCCGATTACCATTCGCGAAAAAAGCATTGAAATGGTTTGCAAGCTGGCCAGCGTTGAAATCAATAAAAAAGAAAATAAGGTCAGCATTGATGAAACCGATAAAGGTTATAAGGTATCACTTCACGTCAGTGATATTGACAGTGATTTTATGGTACTTACACTTTATGTTCCGACAGAGGCACAGGCAGTAGTTATCAAAGAAAAATTCCTGCAGAATCCTGCTGAAATTTATGAAAACCTTATGAATTCAATATTTTAAAAAACAGCCGTAACTTTGAACGTTACGGCTGTTTTCATATTCTGCAGTATTTATCTTTTCGTTGTCACATATTTTGTTGCACACCAAGGGGAATAAATGTTGTAGTTCTTACCATTGAACTTTGTCACCTTGTAAGTTCTGATTCTTACATAGTATCTTGTATTTCCCTTAAGTCCTTTTATGTTCTTTGCATAGTATGAATTTTTAGGCATTGTGATTGTCTTTGCACCTGACATATTCTTGTTTGTACTATACTGTATCTGATAGCCTGTTGTCTGGATCGTCTGCTTTGCCCAGTTTACAACAAAGCCCTTGCTTCTTGATGTTACACTGTTTATCTTTGAAACACCCTTCGGAATGATGTTGAAGTATAAGGTCTGTGTACCCTTATAATTGCCCTTATAGGTTACCTTTACAGCGTATCTGCCAACGTTCTTGCGTCCTGATGCATAGCTTACTGTGTAGTCAGTTCCGTTTTTAAGAACCTTTCCGCTGCTCTTATCCTTTACTGTAACAGCAGGTGTTTTAACCTTGCCATTATAATAAGTAGCTGTTACATTCAAAGATGCTGTTGCACTTCTGTATGCTGAGGTCTTAACAGATTTTACTGCACACCAGGGAGAGTAAACCTTATAATCAGCGCCATTGAATTTTGTCACCTTATAAGTTCTGACACGTACATAATATGTCTTATTCGCACCAAGACCTGTTACAGTCTTTGCATAATAATCCGGCTTCGGCATAACGATTGTTTTCGCACCTGACATATTACTGTTCGTACTGTACTGAACCTCATAGCCTGTTGTTTGTGTTGTCTGCTTTGCCCACTGAACAACAAAACCCTCAGGCTTGGAAACGGCACTGGTAATACCGCTTACACCCTTAGGAATAATATTGAAATACAGTGTCTGTGAGCCTTTATAAATACCCTTGTATGTAATTTTAACCGCATATCTGCCAACGTTGATTCTGCCACTATCATAGGTAACATCGTAATCTGTACCTTTAACGAGGTCTTTTCCAAAACCATTTTTAACGGTAACTGCAGGGGTTTTGACTGAGCCTGTATAATATGTAGATGTGAGTGAGAGCGATGCAGATGTTTTTGTTAAAGCAGGAAGCGGCTTAACCAAATCGGCCGAATTATAAATCACATTCTTGTCAAGGTGAGCATACTTATCCTCATCATCGACATACTGCCACATATCCGCCTTAACACCGGTATTACCGATTGTAATCTGCTTTGAAAAATCCGGCGTGCCGTTTTGCCAATATGCATACCACAGCTTATAGTTCTTTGATACAGCAGTATTCAGGTTAATATAGTTTGTAAACCAGTTCAGGTTTGCATAAACCATAGGCACATATCCTGCATTCTTTACAGCGTCGCAGAATGTAACCATATTATTTGTTATCTGTGCCTTGCCCTTATCCTTAGCTGACTGAAAATGGTCAGAAATGATTTTATCCTCAAGGTCGTACGCAACAGGCAATGTGAAATACTCACCATAGCCCTTATCAATAAGCTTTGAAAGCGTATCAATTACAAAATTCGCCTCTGCCTTTGCCTCATTTGTATCCCACGCATAGCTGTAAAAATAAACACCGAAATCCATTTTTGCTTTATAAGCATTCTCAACATTAGCCCAGAATTTTTCATCGGTAATCCATTTTCCGCCCTTAATGTAACCAAGACGAATCATAACAAATTCCTTGTTATTATTTTTTGCATCAACAAATTCAACAAGTTCATTATGCTCTGAAACATCCAGACCGAAAATATTATTTCCGGCATAGGCACTCATACAAGTACCAACTGATGCACATACCAGCATAACCGCTGCCAATAACAGGCTTAAAAATCTTTTCATAAACGCACATCCTTAAATCTGTCTCTTATACACATCTGACGCTGCC
>UQVI01000082.1 GCA_900544515.1 uncultured Oscillospiraceae bacterium
CGAGATTCGCCTTAGTCTCGTGGGCTCGGAGATGTGTATAAGAGACAGGCATAAAGGTAGGCGGTGATGCCCTTGATGAGGCGATTATTAATTATCTTAAGAGAGAGCACGAGCTCCTCGTCGGCACAAACACAGCTGAAGATATCAAGCTTAAAATCGGCTCTGCTGCACCCTACGACGGTGAGGGTGCTATGGAGGTACGAGGAAGAAACATTATCAACGGTCTTCCAAAGAGTGCAGAAATTACATCCGAAGAAATAAGAGATGTTTTATCTGCCCCTGTTTCTCAGATTATTTCCGCAATTAAGGAAACACTTGAGGTGACTCTCCCTGAGCTTGCAGCGGATATCATAGATAAGGGTATTTACCTCACAGGCGGCTCAAGCCAGCTCAGAGGACTTGCAGATCTCATTTCAGAGGAAACAAAAATTGCAGTACATATTCCGGAAAATCCTACGGACTGCGTTGCAATCGGAACATCAATTAAACTCAGAAGGGCAGTATAAAAGATGAAAAAGCTTTTTAAAAGCAGTCGGTTTAAATTAATAGCAGTCATCCTTGCCTTACTGCTTGTCGGTATGTTCATATGCGCAGCCAATGGTCACGGTGAAACAGCACAGTCCAGCATTATAGGAACACTTTTCACCCCTGCCCATTGGGTAGCTGCAAAGCTTTCCGACGGCATTGACAAAATATCTGACAATGCAAAGGGTAATGCACAATACGAGCAGAAAATTGACGAGCTGCAGAAGGAGTTGGGTGAGCTTCAGGATCAGCTTGCCGATTATGATAATCTTAAGTCACAGAATGAACTTTATAAGGATGCACTTGAGCTTAAAGAGGATAATCCTGATTTCAAATACACACAGGCATCCGTTATCGGACGTGACAGTGCAAATCCTTACTGCTCCTTTACAATCAGCAAGGGAAGCGTAAATGGTATAAAGGACGGCGATGCCGTGCTTTACGGAAAATACCTTGTGGGTGTTATAAAAAAAGCTTATCCAACCTACAGTGTTGTAAGCTCGATTATAGACCCTGACTTCAGCGTTTCCGCATATGATGTCAATACAAAGGAGCTCAGCTATGTAACAGGTGACGCGCAGATTGCTAAGGACGGATACTGTAAATTTGAAAATCTTGACGCAACAACAAAAATTTCATACGGCTCAATCATTGCCACAGCAGGTATCAGCTCCACGATGCCGAAAGGCATCATCATCGGAACGGTAAGGGATATCAATGATGAGACTACAAATATATCCACCTATGCCGTTGTTGAACCGGGAACGAGTATTGAAAATCTGGACAACTGTCTGGTACTGACAGGCTTTACTGCAGAAAGTGAGGCTGACTGATGGAGCTGACGAGAAAGCAGAAAGCCACCAAATATTTTTTCTATTGTCTGATGATTATAGCTGCTGACCTGCTGCAGAACACACCGGGACTGTTCCCTCAGATTTTCGGTGCAAGATGCTTGCTGCTTATTCCGATTGCAATTATTCTGACAATCGGTGAAGATGCATTTGTTGGAACACTGTTCGGTCTGTTCGCAGGCCTGCTATGGGATTTAACAGGTGCTGTTCATCTTGGATTCAACTGCATATTCATTGCAGTGATATGCTTTTTATCCTGTGCGTTTGTAAACTTTATTGCACGAGATACTCTTATAACAAATATATTTTCGTCAGCTATCGCAATTGCTTTATACTGCTTGCTGTACTGGCTGTTATTCATAATCATAAAAGGTGTTGACGGCGGAGAAATGACTCTTTTTTCATTCTATATTCCGTGTGCCGTTTATACCATTGCGGTTACGCCGCTTCTTTGGCTGATTATCAGACCGTTAAAAATGAAACTGAACCACGAAACAAAACACGATTTCTAACGAATAAAACAAGGAGGCCTGCAAAGTGAAATTAAGATATAAAAGCAGCAGAAGTACAATTTCTCTTGTACTGATTATTGCAATCGTATTGGGCTTTGCAATTGACCTCTACAAAATTCAGATTCGTGATAACGAATATTACACAAAGCAGAACAACACGGTTGACACATACATCGTTCCTATCGAAGCGGCACGCGGTGAGATTGTTGACAGAAACGGCAACTCCCTTGTTACAAACCGTCAGGGAAATTCCATTATTTTGAATGCCGTTTATTTTCCGTCTGTTAAGAACAACAAGCAGCGTAATGAAATCATATACAATCTGATAAAGCTGTTTGAATCAAACGACGAGGAATTTGCGCAGAACCTTCCCCTTGAATACGATAAATCAGGTAATATCAAATTTAAAAAAGACGGCCAAAACATTGAACAGGATATTGAAACCATGAAGAGTGCTGATATGCTGAATCTTCAGCATTATGCCACTGCACAAAACTGTTACGATGCAGTTATGGAAAAATATGAAATTGAGGGCTACGATAAGATAACGGCGCTTAAAATCGGCAACATCAGATACGAGCTTACAAGACTTCTTTTTTCATATGAAAATCCGGTTACCATTGCCGATGATGTCAGCGATGAAACGGTTGCAAAAATAAAAGAGGACAAGAACACCTATCTTGGTGCTGATGTTCAGGTTGTAGCCTACAGAGAATATGTTGACGGATCTATTGCCCCCCACATACTCGGCACTGTCAGAAAAATCAATGCTGAGGAATATGAAGAAAAAAAAGATGACGGATATAACATCACCGACCAGATTGGTGAATCCGGAATCGAGCAGGCAATGGAAAGCCAGCTCAAGGGAACACCCGGTGAGCTTACAATTACGGTTGACAAGGACGGTAACATTACCGAAGAGGTTACAAAAAAGCCGATTCAGGGAAACACAGTTGTACTCACCATTGACCGCGACCTGCAGGTCATTGCACAAAACAAGCTGAAAGAGGTTTGCGACAAGGTTGACTCCTTATCCTCTGCAGGTGCAGTCGTTGTTGAGGACTGCAACAATGGTGAAATTCTTGCTGCAGCATCTTATCCGACCTATAATCTGAATGATTATTATGATAAATACGACCAGCTTTCAAAGAATTCAAGGAACCCGCTCTGGAGCAGATTTGCACTTGGTACATACGCACCCGGTTCAACCTTCAAACCTGTAACAGCAGCTGCGGCTCTTGAAGCAGGCACGATTAACTCAGATACCACATATGTCTGTGAGGGTACAAAGGAGTTTTATGGACAACCCTTCAAATGTCTGCATGGCAATGCACACGGTACAGAGAATGTACGATTAGCCCTTAAGGATTCCTGCAATATGTTCTTCTACAACACTGCACTGGATACAGGCATTGACAAGATTGACGAATATGCAACCGCTTTTGGATTGGGACAAAAAACAGGTATTGAAATTGCCGAATCATCAGGCATTCTTTCATCCCCTGACAACAGAGAAAATGCAGGCGGTATATGGCGAATCGGTGATACTATGCTTACAGCTATCGGTATGAGTGACAATCTGTTCACTCCCCTGCAGCTTGCAAACTACTGCTCAACCCTCGCAAACGGCGGAACAAGATATGAGGTTCACCTTGTAAAATCCGTTATTGAGGCTTCAAGCGGCATTGTTAATGATAAAAACAAAAATGCTGTTGATACAATGGACTTAAGTCAGAATACCCTTGACAACATATATCAGGGTATGCGAATGGTTGCTACAAGCGGCGGACCGAGCCTGATCTATGACCAGCTCAGCACAAACGTTGCCTGCAAGACAGGTACATCAGAAGTTATTGTAAACGGAGTGAAAAGAAATAATGGTTTCTTGATAACCTATGCTCCGTACGAAAAGCCTGAAATCGCAATTTCATCCGTTGTTGAGCTTGCCGGCTCAGGTAGTGAGACTGCCGAAATGACAGCTGAAATCATTAAATACTGGTATCAGAACAATACGGATGCTAAAAACAACCAAAAAACAGGCACTTTGCTTTAAAATAATAATTATTAATATATTGAACACTTAAAAGAATTATGTTAATATATTAGTCAAATACAGAAAAACCGGCATTCATTTGTCTTACACTATTTTTATTAATTATGGAGGTAATGTATGAATATTGCACTTATTGCACACGACGCAAAAAAAGAACTTCTCGTTCAGTTTTGCATAGCGTATTGCGGCATAATCAGCCGACACGATGTATGTGCTACAGGTACAACAGGCAAGCTTGTATCTGAAGCAACAGGACTAAGAATAAATTGTTTTCTTTCAGGCAGTCAGGGCGGCGGACAGCAGATTGCAAGCCGAATTGCTTGTAATGAAATAGATTTACTTATCTTCTTCCGTGATCCCCTGTCACCTAAACCACATGAACCAAATGACCACGATTTGCTCAGGCTCTGCGACGTTCATAATATTCCGTTTGCAACAAATATTGCAACTGCCGAAGCACTTATACGAGGTGTTGAACGCGGTGACTTTGAATGGAGAGAAATTGTAAATCCGAGATATAATCCATCAAGGTAAATACACTTAAATAAAAAACAGGGTGATGCAGGTAAAACAAAATTACAGCCTCACCCGCTTTATTGATTTTACACGTTTAATTGGAGGTGCGTTATGGCACTTGTTACAAAAGCTATTAAAGGAACAAAGGATGTGCTGCCTAAGGAGGTACACAAGAATCAGTATATCGAGGCAACTGCACTTGATATTGCTGAAAAATTCGGATATAAGGAAATCCGAACACCGATGTTTGAACATACAGAATTATTCCAGCGCGGTGTCGGTGATACAACAGATGTTGTTCAGAAGGAAATGTATACCTTTGATGATAAGGGCGGACGCTCAATAACACTCAGACCTGAGGGCACTGCAGGCGCAGTAAGATCTTATCTTGAAAATGGACTTTGCAACGAAGCATTGCCGCAGAAGGTTTGCTACGTAGGTCCCTGCTTCAGATACGAAAAACCACAGGCAGGAAGACTCAGAGAATTTCACCAGTTTGGTGTGGAATGCTTCGGAACAGCATCACCTTTGGCAGATGCTGAGCTTATCTCTCTCGGAAAATCCATTTTCGATACGCTGGAAGTAAAGGATATCAGCCTTGAAATCAATTCAATAGGCTGTCCAACCTGCCGTGCAGAATATCACAAGGCACTCAAGGAATATTTTTCTTCAAGAAAAGATGAGCTTTGTGACACCTGCCGTGACAGACTTGACAGAAATCCGATGCGTATACTTGACTGCAAAAGCCCTGTATGCTCAGAAATTGCAAAGGATGCCCCTGTTGTTACAGATTATCTTTGTGAGGAATGCGATAAGCATTTCAAAAAGGTACAGGAGTACCTTAAGGCGATGAATATCGAATACACAATCAATCCTAAAATTGTAAGAGGACTTGATTATTATACCAAAACCGTTTTTGAGTTCATATCAAATTCAATCGGTGCACAGGGCACTGTTGCCGGCGGCGGACGCTACGACGGACTTGTGGATGAGCTTGGCGGACAGAAAACACCTTCACTGGGCTTCGCAATGGGACTTGAACGTCTTATGATGCTTATGGATGCACAGAATGCACCATTCCCTGATGCAAGTGCACCTGACCTTTTCGTTGTTGCACTTGGTGACAAGGCAACACTCAAGGCTGTTGAAATCGTCAAGGACATGAGAGCTGAGGGCTTCACCGCATTAATGGACCTCAATCAGCGTTCCATACGCGCGCAGATGAAATATGCTGACAAGCTCGGTGCAAAATTCAATATCGTTATCGGTGATAATGAGGTTAAAAACGGAACAGCTAAGCTGAAAAATATGAGCACAGGCGAGGAAACCGATATCGCACTTGAAACCTTTGTAAGCGGATTTTATAACATATCCCTTTCGGAGCAGCTTGCCGATTTGGAAATCAATGGTGAGGAATTTGATTTCGGCTCACTGTTCGGCTTAAAAAATGAGGAAAACTAAAAGAGGAAAATACAATGGCAGAAACAATTAAAGGCTTAAAAAGAACAAATTACTGCGGTGAGCTGAGACTTGCCGATGCCGGAAAAGAGGTTACTCTCTTCGGTTGGTGCCAGAGACAGCGTGATCTCGGCAATCTGATTTTCATTGATTTAAGAGACAGAACAGGTATTATTCAGCTTTCCTTTAATGATACTACCGACCGCGATATATTTGCAAAAGCTCAGTCTGTAAGATCGGAGTTTGTTGTTGCCGCTGTGGGTACAGTATGTGAGCGTGAAAGCAAAAATAAGGATATACCTACCGGTGAAATCGAGGTGAACGTAAAGGAATTGCGAATCGTTTCAAAATCAGAAACACCTCCTTTTGAAATTGTTAACTCCGAAAAGGTCGGCGATGAGACTACACTCAAATACCGTTATCTGAATCTTAGAAATCAGAAGCTCACGCAGAACATTCTGATGCGTCATAAGATTGCAAAAATTGCAAGAGATTATTTCTATGATAATGATTTTATCGAAATTGAAACACCGATGATGATTAAATCAACGCCTGAGGGCGCGAGGGACTATGTTGTTCCGTCACGTGTTCATAACGGAAAGTTCTACGCTCTTCCGCAGTCACCTCAGATTTACAAGCAGCTTTGTATGGTGGCAGGCTTTGACCGTTACATACAGCTTGCGCGCTGTTTCAGAGATGAGGATCTCAGAGCAGACAGACAGCCTGAATTCACGCAGATTGACCTTGAAATGTCCTTTGTGGATACAGACGATATTATGGAAATGGCTGAAGGCTTTATCTCAAAGCTGATGAAGGAAACCGTTGGTATTGACATCCCTATGCCGCTGCCAAGAATGACCTTTGCAGAAGCTATGGAGAAATATGGCTCAGACAAGCCTGATACACGCTTTGATATGCTGATTAACGATATCACAGACTGGGCAAATCAGACTGATTTTGTCGTATTTAAAAATGCAATTGCTGACGGCGGTGCAGTCAAGGCTATTGTTGCAAAAAATGCAGCAGCAACCTACACAAGAAAGAAAATTGACAAACTGACCGAGCACGCAAAGGGTATCGGTGCAAAGGGACTTGCCTATATCCGTTGGGCTGAAGAAGAGCCGAACTGCTCTTTCAACAAATTCCTGAAGGATGATGAGCTGAACAACCTTATCACTGAACTCGGTGCAGAAAAGGGTGACTGTGTGTTCATCATTTCAGACAAGACATCATCTGCCTTATCTATTCTTGGTTCACTGAGACTGATCATTGCTAAGGAGCTCGGTATAATCCCTGAGGAAAAATGGAACTATCTCTGGATTACAGAAATGCCGTTCTTTGAGCAGGACGAGGAAACAGGTGAATGGGTAGCTATGCACCATCCGTTCACAATGCCTCTGGAGGAATGTATTGCGTACCTTGACACGGATAAGGGCAAGGTAAGAGCTAAGGCATTTGACCTTGTTTTAAACGGTACTGAGCTTTCATCAGGTTCAATGAGAATCACGGACTGTGAGCTCCAGAACAAGATGTTTGAGCTGCTCGGCATGGAGCAGGAAGAAATTGACGCAAAGTTCGGCTTCCTCGTTGAAGCATATCATTATGCTTCTCCTCCTCACGGCGGTATGGGTATCGGTCTTGACAGACTTGCAATGATTATCTGCGGTGCAGACAGCCTGAGAGATGTTACTGCATTCCCTAAGGTTCAGAATGCAAGCGAGCTTATGAGCGGTGCGCCGAGCACGATTGACGATATCCAGCTTGACGAACTCGGAATAGATATAAAAAGCTGCGAATAGGTTCAAGGCAGGTTAATGGAAAATATGGAAGATAAACAATACAACTTTTTTGCAATGGTTAATCGTATGAAGCTTATCGACAGATGGGCTTTAATGCGAAATACCAATAAAGAAAATATTGCTGAGCATAGCCATTCCGTCGCTGTAATTGCCCATGCACTTGCACTGATTGGCAACAAAAAGTTCGGTAAAAGCTATAATGCTGAACGCGTGTGCCTGCTGGCGCTTTATCACGATACCACTGAGGTTATAACCGGTGATATGCCTACTCCTGTAAAATACTATAATGATGAGATTAAGAATGTTTACAAGGATATTGAACATACGGCAGGAAAAAGGCTTATAGCAATGCTCCCTGATGAATTCAGAGAGGATTACATTTCTTTCTTTGAAAAGCAGGAGGAGGACAAGGAACTCTGGGTGCTTGTTAAGGCTGCTGATAAAATCAGTGCCTTAATCAAATGTATTGAGGAGCACCGTATGGGCAATCAGGAGTTTGAAAAGGCACTTCAGGCTCAGGAAAAATTAATTGATGAAATTCCACTTGATGAGGTAAAATATTTCAAGAAGAATTTCCTTAACGGATACTATTTAACCCTTGACGAACATACAAAGCAATAATAAAAGCGGTTTGGAGTAATCCAAACCGCTTTTATATTTAGCTGAGGTACGGTAACGAAGTATTGGTTTTTCGCAGAAATTGCCTGAAAT
>UQVI01000083.1 GCA_900544515.1 uncultured Oscillospiraceae bacterium
GAGATTCGCCTTAGTCTCGTGGGCTCGGAGATGTGTATAAGAGACAGAATATATTGAGGATAGTGAAGACAGTCTGAATTGTAATCCTATTTTATATATAGAAGAAATTGAATAGCCGCAATAAAAAAACAGCATCTCGGTTTCAAATCGAGATGCTGTTTAATTTTATTATTATAATTATTTCCTTACTGTTACTGAAGAAACCTTACTCCATGTACCATGATAATTTTTACCGTCCACTGTTTTAAAGGCACGCATCCTGACATAATATTTTTTGCCCGGTTTCAGCTTTGAAACAGTAGTTGTACCGATTGTATTCTTTCCGATAAACACACCCTTTGTGGAGGAGCCGCTGGGGAATTTAGGTGAGGTACTGTACTGCACATAATATCCGCTGACATTGCCGTTTCTGATCCAGTTCACCTTAAGCTGTTTTGATTTAGGGGAGGAAACCTTTGGCGTACCCATTGAATTCGGCTTAATTATAAAGGTTTTCGTCATTTCACCCTTATATTTTTTACCATTGAAGGTTACCTTTACCGTTGCCTTGCCGGGTTTTACATTATTTCTGCAGGTAATTTTATAATTAGATGCAGGAATAATACTTCCCTTCTTGTCCTTGATTGTCACCTTAGGCACTCTTTCTGTTCCTCTGTAATAGCAGGAGTATGTGGAAAGAGCCATTGTCTTTGGTGCATAATAGCTTTCCTCTGTTCTTTCAACACTGCAGTAAATGCACGGAAGCCATTTTCCACCGTCAGATGAATAACCATACTCTTCGTCAATATAGGCAGGATAACTATATGCTGAATCAAACTTGTGCGTGTGGCTGCGGATATGCACATTTGCCGTATACTGTCCGCATCCCTTTCCCTCAAATAAAATGTAATACGTATGACCCTTTGTAAGCTTTGCCGCAACAATGAAATCATTACGCTTTTTACCGTTCATTACACCGCCTGCACCTGTACCGCTGTAGCAATTCTCCTTGCTGTCGTTGGCAATCACCATACTCATTACGTATCCCTTTTCAGGAATTGTATCACTGACAAATTCATAATACTTTGTTTCAGGTGCAACAAATTTCAGCAGTGCCATTCTATCAATTTCTTCTGCAGCTTCTGAATCAAGTGTCATTTCCAGCGGTGCTGAAACTGTAATCGTTTTTGCATATTTAAAATAATTTCTGTTGAGTGTATCTGCAGACGCAGTTAAACTTCCGAATCCAAAGCAGGTTGTAACCATAACAAAGGATAATAAAACAGATAAAAGCTTTTTCACGTTATTACCTCTATATTTTTAAGCTATAAAAAATATAGCACAGGCAGGTCTGAATTACAAGGGATTTCATTTTAAAATCAAACGGTTTTATATTTTTCTGCCTGCAGATTGAACATATAGGCGTATGTGGAATTTTTTGACATAAGCTCTGCGTGTGAGCCGCTTTCAATAATTCTTCCGTTTTCCATAACATAAATTTTATCCGCATTGACCGTAGTTGAAAGCCTGTGGGATATAAAAATAACCGTCTTATCCTTTGCCGCCTCAAGCATTGCCTGATTGAGTTTATACTCTGCAACAGGGTCAAGATTAGCCGAAGGCTCATCAAGGATAATATACGGACAGTCCTTATAGAACGCCCTTGCAATCGCAACCTTTTGTGCCTCACCACCTGACATCATAATTCCACTGTCATCAAATTCTCTGAGCAGTTCAGTATTCATACCATTCGGAAGGTCTTTTGAAAATCCGCTGTGTCTGAGTGCAGCTCTTGCTCGGCTTATATCCGGGTTAGTATCAAGAGCCACATTCTCTCCTATGGAGCAGGAAAAAATCTGAAAATCCTGAAATACTGCAGCAAATCTGTCACGGTGTGACTGAACTGTGAAAGCTCTGATGTCCTCATTATCAATCAGTATGTTACCGTCCGTAACATCATAAAGTCTTAAAAGCAGATTGGTAAGCGTCGTTTTGCCTGCTCCGTTATAGCCTACAAGGGCAATCTTTTCATACGGCTTTATTGTGAGATTAATATTGTTCAGAGTTGGCTTATCATTGCCTGGATAGGTAAAGGAAAGATTCGTTAAACGGATTTCCTTCGGCTCACCTGCTGCCGCAATTCTTTCTCCGTCCTTGATTTTGAAATCAGCCTTCAGGAATTCCCTGTACTTTTCAATCATTTTGGCTCTTTCCTCAAACCTTGCCAGTGCCCAGACAGTGAGGAAATTTATGCTCATTGCAATGGAATATGCACCATTGAAGGTTGCCACAAAATCACCTGCACTGATGCTCTTTTTCACCATAACAAGATATCCGAGATACAACGGCAAAATGAACATAAAGCCCAGCACCTGCACACCGATTTCCTGAAAGCAGTAAAGCCTTGTGATTTTGCCCCAGTATTTTTTCTGATTGGCAATAATATCATCCGCTGAATCGTTGTAACGTTCCATCAGAATCGGCTTGATATTATTCATACGCACCTCTTTTGCATAATCCTGCAGATAGAAAATGCGCTGGAAGTAATCGGCACGGCGGTGAAATTTGGTATTATCAATTCGCCTGTTCATCTGCAAGTCACCGATATACCTGCTCAGCGGCATAAATATAACGATAACCACTAAAATGATTACAAGGCAAAGGGGATCAATGGTAAAAAGAATGGAGGATATTGTTATAAGTGAAACCACGTTGCCCACATAATTTCGCACCAGTCCTAAAAGGTTCTGAATGTTATCACTTGAGGATTCGATCGTCAAAATAAAGTTATTGTAAAAGTCAGGGTTATCATAGGACTCAAGGTCAAGGCTCTTCGCCTTTTCATAAAGCTTTTTGTTTAATCTGTAATAGACCTTTTCCCTCTCGGTATTCCAGAAGAATTCACGAAACAACCATGAAATCGTATAGCTTAATACGATAACTCCTGCGATAACACCCACCGCCCAGAAAATTCTGTAAAGCCTTTCGCCTGAGGTCACAACATCAATTACATACTTAACACCCAGAACACTTATCAGTCGTTCAGGCAGAATAAGGAGAATTCCCCATAAAAATTCACCGATAACCAATAAAGGAGATACACTGAACAGCAGCTTTATAAAAAACAGCATATTCACAAGCATAGAGTGTCCGCCGTCGGATTTTTTCCTTTTAAACATGATCATCACCCTCCTCTCCGTTATAGCTTGAAGCCTGTAGTGTAAACATATCCGCATACGCACCGCCCTTTGCCATAAGCTCATTATGCGTACCTGTTTCTAAAATCGTACCTCCGCCAAGCACAATAATTCTGTCGCTTAAGACAGCACTTGACAGCCTGTGGGATATGTAAATTACAGTCTTATTTTCAGTAATTTTTATAAGATTTTCATACATCTTGTATTCAGCAATGGGGTCAAGAGCCGAACTCGGCTCGTCAAGAATTGCCACGTCAAAATCCTTAGCAAATAATCTTGCTGTGGAAACCTTTTGATTTTCTCCGCCGGAGAGACCTGCTCCGTTTTCATCAAATTCGCGTGTAAGCACCGTATCTCCGCCGTCAGCAAAGGTGCTGATTTTATCCCATACTCCGCTTTGCTCAAGGGCTTTTTGTGCAATTTTCTTATCCTCGTCACTGCACGCATGGCACATTACATTTTCAAAAATGGATATGGCAAAATTCTTATAATCCTGAAAGACTGTGGCAAAGGCATTGCGAAGCGAGTCAAGATTATATTCCTTGACATCCACACCGTTATAAAGAACCTCACCCTCAGTGGCATCATAAAAGCGTAAAAGCAGCTTAACAAGAGTAGATTTACCTGCGCCATTCACACCGACAACGGCAACTGTTTCACTCTTACTGATTTTAAAGGATACATTCTTCAAAGAATAGCTGTTCGCACTCGGATATTTGAAGGACACATTTCTAAATTCTATGCTTTCAAATTCCCCTGCCTTTTTATCACCTGAGACTACCTTCGGCTCATATTCAAAAAATTCCTTCAGATTCTGAAAATAGAGTGCCATCTGCGTCATATCGTCAAAACTTTCAGCAATATCCATCGTTGCCGTGCGGACAGATGTAATTGCAGACAGTACTACACTGAAGCCTGAAACAGTCATTGTATTTTTTACAACGAACTCATATCCGGCATAGGCATATGTACCGATAATCGGAATAAAATCACTGAACAGCGAGCTTACCATACTGTACACAAAAAGGACAACACCATATTCCCTCAATATTTTTATATTCGCCTTGATTGCCGCCTCAAAGCGGCTTATCAGAACTGCAAAAATATTTGACGTACGCATATCCTTTGAAAAATCACGAAGAAAAACAGTACGCTGAATATATGCTTTGATTCTGTTATTTGTTGTCATCTTCAAATCTCTTTTATATACCTGACGGCTTTTAGATATTTCAATGGCAAACACCAGAAGCACAGGCAGAAGAAACAATATATAAATCGGATTGACAACCGATACAGTTGTAATAACACAAACAAAAGAAATAAGTCCGCCGAAAATGGACGAAAACGAATAGCATATCAAATCGAAAAAGCTGTTGGTAAGGACTAATGTTGCTCTTTGATATTTATCATAAAAAACCGGGTCCTCATAGCAGGAAACGTCAAGAGAATTTGCCTTTTCAAACACCATATTATTGAGCACCTTCAGAACATTTTTTGTGGCAAACTGCTCCATTTTTTCACCCTTCCAGTGAAGGATCTTAACCACAGCTGATATGATAAAGAACAGAACAAGGTATTTTACATAAACGGTAAAATCATTATTACCGCTGATAACCTCCAGCAGTACCTTCAAAAACAGAATATTCTGTATAAACAATGCAAAAACATCCTTGCAGGTCTGCTGAAGCAGGTAGCCGAGCAGCAACTTTTTATCTGCTCTCCACACGAGCTTAACGGCATACCGCACATTCCTGAACACAGGCACATTCATCTGTTCCTCATCAATTTTTATCCATCTCATTTTTCACCTCATTCACATAAAAATAAAAACACCGCCGACTAAACTGCCGGCGGTGCAAAAAATAACACACAATTACTGATTATGATTGTGAACATAATCAGCATACCTGCAGAAAATATTGGAATGATATCTCTGTACAAACCACTTTTCGGACATATAATCGTAAGAATAAGTTGTCATTATGTTCACCTCCTTAATAGATTTATTGATTAACCAATGAAACCAGCATAACACAGCAAATCACAAAATGCAACAACTTTGTTAAAATTTAGATTAAGAATTCTCCTGCTTTATCTGATTTCCTGCCCATTCCATAAGACTCTGTGTTCCCTCATCAAAATCAATTTCCTGTATATTCTTTATAGAAAGTATTAATATTTCCCTATCTGCAGCGTCAAGAGCTTTCAGCATATCTGATTTTGATTGAATATAAATGCCTGTTTTGTAAAAATACTTTGCCCTTAAAACAAATACGGCTTTTTTAAGCAGGGCTTTCAGTATTTCACCACTTTTTTCGTGAATTCCGTTATGAACACACAAATGATAGATATCACATGCTTCACGATTCACTGCGTTTAAAATATCGGATTCTTCGATCTGTTTGCCAAGCCAATCCATGCTGCCGTAAAGGGGTTTTGTATCATAATAAAAGGTAAACAAATCCGCTCTGTTCCAGTTCTCAATTTCACGGATTCCGGATATAAAACCACATACCTTTTCTCTGTATTCCATATCCTTTATTGCATTTTCATACTTCTTTAAATCCTCATATGAAAAAGTATCCAGCAGGAGTACCACATCAATATCACTGCTTTGTGTCGCCTCGCCTCTTGCAAAGCTCCCCTGAATACCGATGAATTTTATTCTGTCGTTAAAGCATGCTTTTACTCTTCGGACATATTCCTTTAACCATTCATCCATACAAAAATCTTTCAAAGAATTCACCTCCATATTATCATAACACAGAACAATCTATTTTTCCTGACAATTTGTGCGATGATAATAACAAATAAAAAGGGTCACACTGCAAAAGCAGCATGACCTTAAAAATTTATATTGTCTTATCTGATAACTCTTACCTTGATTACGCCATCAATTGCAGTGATATCGTCAACAACCTTCTGTGCAGGGTCGCTGTCTGTATCAATGATTGAGTAAGCCCATTCTCCGCGATTCTTATCCTCAAACGCAGAAATGTTTATGCCGTCTTTGCTGATTGTATCTGTAATTGTCGCAATCATATTCGGCTGATTTTTATGAATAACAGTAATTCTTGCAACACCTGTCTTAGCAACGGAAACAGCCGGCATATTTACGGAATTCTTGATATTACCGTTTTCAAGGAAATCAATAAGCTCAAGAGCACCCATTGATGCACAGTTCTCCTCACTCTCAGGAGTTGAAGCACCAAGATGAGGAATAGCGATAACACCGTCAACACCGATAAGCTCTGCAGATGGAAAATCAGTTACATAAGCAGCCATTTTTCCGTCTTCTAGTGCTGTAACAATATCAGCTGAAACAGCAAGATCACCACGAGCAAAGTTCATAATTCTTACTGTATCCTTCATTGTTGCAATTGTATCTGCACAAATGATACCCTTTGTTTCAGGAGTAAGCGGAACATGGAGTGTAAGATAATCGGCAACAGGGAAAATCTCATCAAGATTATTATTAACAGCGATACCTGCCTTAAGCTGAGCATCCTTAGGAAGGAATGGATCATAGCCGATAACGTTCATGCCAAGATCAACTGCAGCCTCTGCAACAAGACGACCGATTGCACCGAGACCGATAACGCCAAGCGTTTTACCCTTGATCTCAGGACCTGCAAAAGCACTCTTGCCCTTTTCAACGACCTTGCCTACATTGTCCCCCTCATCTTTGATTGTCTTGCACCAGTCAATCGCCTTTGTTACCTTACGGCTTGAAAGAAGAAGACCGCAGATAACAAGCTCCTTAACTGCATTTGCATTTGCACCGGGAGTATTGAATACAACAATACCCTGCTGTGCACAATCAGCAACAGGAATATTATTTACACCTGCACCTGCTCTTGCGATTGCAAGCAAAGACTCAGGCATTTCCATATCGTGCATAGATGCACTTCTTACCATAATTGCATCAGGATTATCTATTTCATTTGCACAGGTATACTTGTCAGCATCAAACTTTGACAAGCCTACATCTGAAATCTTATTAAGCGTTTTAATATTAAACATAATATTTCTCCATTAAATTATTTGTTGTTTTTCTCAAACTCTGCCATAAACTCAACAAGCTTTTCAACACCCTCGATTGGCATAGCGTTGTAGATAGAAGCTCTCATACCGCCAACGGATCTGTGACCCTTAAGGTTAACAAAGCCTGCCTCAGTAGCCTCAGCGATGAATTTCTTCTCAAGCTCATCATCACCGATGATAAATGGCACGTTCATAAGTGAACGGTCCTCAGGGACAACAGTACCCTTGAACATTTCTGAATTGTCAAGGAAGTTATAAAGAACAGCAGCCTTCTTTTCATTTCTTTCCTTCATCTTCTCAAGACCGCCGATATCATTCTTAATCCACTCAAGAACAAGCTTGCAGACATAAATTGTCCAGCAAGGAGGTGTATTGTAAAGTGAATCTGCATCTGCCTGAACCTGATAGTTCATCATAACAGGTGTGATGTCTCTTGCCTTACCAAGTAAATCCTCGCGAATGATTGCAACAACAAGACCTGCAGGAGCAACATTCTTCTGAGCACCGAAATAAACAACACCGAATTTGCTGATGTCAAGCGGCTCTGAAAGTGCGCATGATGATACATCTGCAATAAGAACCTTATCGCCTACAGGAGGAAGCTCCTTGTAAACTGTACCGTAAATTGTATTGTTCATACAAATATAAACATAGTCAGCATCTTCGCGGAAATCCTCAGCCTTAGTCTTTGGAATATAGCTGAAGGTCTTATCAGCAGATGAAGCAGCTGCAACAACATCACCGTACTTCTGAGCCTCCTGAAAAGCCTTCTTAGCCCACTGACCTGTGATGATATAGTCTGCCTTGCCTGTTCCGTTCATAAAGTTGAGCGGAATTGCTGAAAACTGTGCTGATGCACCGCCCTGTAAAAACAGAACCTTATAGTTATCAGGAATGTTATAAAGCTCTCTCATAAGAGCCTCTGCATCCTTGATAATCTTGTCAAAAACCTTTGAGCGATGGCTCATTTCCATTACGGACTGGCCGCTGCCCTGATAATCCATCATTTCTGCTGCAGCCTGCTCAAGTACCTTTTCAGGTAAAGTTGAAGGACCTGCACTGAAGTTATAAACTCTTGCCATAATTTTTCTCCTATTTAATATAAAATATTTGCATTCTAAATTTAAGTGCTTATTACATTATAATATCTGTCTCTTATACACATCTCCGAGCCCACGAGACTAAGGCGAATCTC
>UQVI01000084.1 GCA_900544515.1 uncultured Oscillospiraceae bacterium
GAATACCATCCGTAAATAATATACAACATTTTATCTTATTTGTAAAGCATAAATATAAATACAAATTCAAAGCATAAAAATCGGTCAATTATGCAACCGTTTTTTATGCTTTAAAAATTATAGTTTAGCAAACTGAATAGCAATAGGTTATAACTCTGCATTTCTTTTCCGCAGGCATACTGTCGTATGGCAAGAGAAAAAATGTGCAGTTATGCCTATTTTTGCATCTTCAGACTGTCGATATTCAGTTCGCTAAACTATACTCTGATTAGTCTTTTACTTCTGCCCATACACCGCTGTCGTAAGACGGAATATCAATCTTTGGTCCGTAATATACAGTCTCCAGCTTATATATTTCCTTATCAGCTGAAATATTTTTACCTAATTTTTCCTCAGCATATACTACGATTGATGCAAAGCGATCATAGGAAAGCTCAATGGTTGCATATTTTGCGCCTTCAAAAATTGAAGCTTTTCCGTATTCTGTTTTGTATCTATCCGTGTAATCATCTTTCACTGCAAAGGAAAATTTTACAACTTTTCCGTTATGCTCCATAAGGCTGTTGTCAATATCAAAAATCATATCATCAACAGACAAATATTGCAGTTCGTCGAGTATCGCATCCAGAGAATATTTTGCTTTAAAATCATTACCGGCGATAAAGCTTTGCGGTGACATTTCTGTTTTTCTGTAATTTGATGCATTGCCTGAATCATCAAAATCATTTTCAAAAAGATAGCTTTTTACATCATCACCTGAAGAGCTTTCTGACTTTCCGCATAATGCTTTGTAAACACTCTTTTTATTATACTCCTCAAAAACATCCACTTTCATATTGGAGCATTCGCCGTTTTCGTCACGTATAACATTAAACTTCTTATCCATTTCAGCATATACATTGCAGGTACGCCAGGAGCTATGGTCAGATGCATTGACAGTTTCTTTCCAGTAATAAAGCTCTTCACTCAGTGAATTCTCAATTGCCTTTGGGTACAGTTTCTTTAACTCATCAACTGAATAGCTGTTTAATGAGCAGCCGCTTACAGATAAAATCAATAATATAACACAAGCAAGGCAGACAAACTTTCTGATCATTTCCTTTTTCATCACTTATTTCTCCTTCCTGCAATGGATTTTTTCCTTGATGATTTAATGCTTTCCTGTTTCTCGCGTTCACGTATGATTTCACAGGCTTCTTCATAATGGGATTCTGCCCATTCCATAACCCTGTCCTTATTCTCATAACTATGAACAAGCTTTTTGGCAGCAGCATATGGTGCAATGGTTTTATAATAAAGATCAAATTCGCCCTCAATCATTTTAATCTGAGCATTTTTAAATTTGTTTTCTGCCTTAGTATTATCAGGCAAAGCGTAAGCTTCATTCAGCTTATCCTCATCAGGCTTAACAATACCATTAGGATAATTCTTCTTAATCAGCTTACCTGATTTCACAACAGCCTTAGCCTGTTTGATATAATACTTTCTGAGTGCACGTTCTGTTTTATTATGCTTGGGCATATTACGTGCTTTGGCAATAATGGATTCATCCATAAATGCCAATGCAGATATATCATTTGCAATAAGCTTTCTTGCGCTTTCAAGCTTATGCTGCCACTGAGGAGTATCGAATTTGTTTAACTCCTCCATAAAGATACCAACCTCAGTCTGTTCAGCTGCAAAAGCTTTTGCTTTTAAATATTCCTTCCTTGCTTTTTCCTTATCCTCACCCTTTAATGATTTCATATTCTCCTTCATCGTCTTAAAATCCGGAACAGGAGAATTTTTTAATTCCAGGCCGCTTCTTACAGCTTCAACACCATTTTTAATAACATCTGCATTAAAATCACCTGATTCAAAATCATCAAACAAGGCTCTGTATCTGAGAACACGGATGATATTCTGATGCTTTTCCTTTGACATACTGTAGAAACAGAAAGGAATAAGATTCAAAACAGCACCAATGATTGCAAGAATACACAATACCAGGAAAAGTGAGTTTCTTACATTAGGGTCATAAAGAATGTCGTAGTTTGTTGTAAGACCAAAGCACTCATAGACATACGGAATTACATATCCGCTTAAAAGAGTAATCGGCATCGTAATCATACCGGCAAGACCGAATACAAAGTCCATTCTGTATCCGCATATATATTGCTGATAATCCTTAACCTCTGAATGCATTACCTGATTATAAACAAGGCTGAGTGCATTAACAAGATTGTTCATATACATAATGATAAACATTATGGTTGGTGACTTGAATGTGAAAATAAGAATAAAACAGAATACCACATTAAGCAGATTATGATAGATAAGCAGCTTTTTGTTGCCGAGCTTTTTAAGCAAAAACGGAGTAATCGCCATTGCAATACCGCTGGCAGTGCCCATTACCGTATTGAGAATACCGTATGCCGTCATATCCTGAACGCTGTAAATATATATCCAGCTGAAGAACACACCCGTTGCCGACTCAAGAAATCCGATAAGACTTGCAATCTGCCTTATCCACCAATGCTTATTCTTAAGAATCATAAGAGCACCTTCAATAATTCCTACCTTCTGAACATAGGTAGATGAGGTTACTACTCGTTCCTTGCATCCAAAAGCAGTAAAGAAATTCAAGGCCAGTCCGATAAGCGAAACAGGTGCAAGAACATATCTGTATGTATTGATATTGGTGTAACCTCCTGTGAGGTTTGATAAAATAGGAATAAACAAACCTGTAAGTGTAGGTGCAAAACTATAAATAATTGAGTTGATGGATAATACCTTTGCACGCTCCTCGCTGTTCGGCGTTATAACCGTCTGAAGCTCTGAATAAGTATCTGTAAACAACGGCTGTATCATACTGATTGTAATTGCAAAAACAAATACGCATATGAATTTCTCGTTATAAGACATAGTCTGAAACGGCAAAAAAACGAATATCACCGAAAGTACTGCCAAAGGTATTCCTGCAAAAGCAATATATGGTCTGAATCTTCCCCATTTCGTACGTGTATTATCAACAATATGTGCTCTGATGAAGAAAAACAAAACATTTAAAATTGTCTGAGCGGTTAACATATACTGCAGATGTATAGGGCGGATGCCTATAGTTGAGCCCAGCAGAGTATTACCTGCACTTAGTCCCATCTGCCACACAAGCAGCATTGTGAGCTGATTTCCCATACCGCCAAGAGCCAGATTAATCAGTTCCTTATATGAAACAAAATTCCCCTGTGCAGGATGCTTCCAGTGTGAGGTAATATCCTTATAGACATTACTTACAATATTTTTCACTTTCATTTTTATTCCCCTCAAAAAAGTATTGCGAAGCAATTTATTGCTTTTTCATTATACCATTTTTTTAATTGACATTGTTATTAAATCAAGTAAAATGCTGTTCCTTTGCCAATTTCTATATTTCTCACAATTTTTAATATTCACCTTTGTTCATTTTGCCATAACAAAAAATTCCGAATACCTGTACTGTGTACGGCATTCGGAATTTAATTTATTTATATTTATTTTGCAAGGTCGCCGACAAGCATCATATAATCACCTATCTGCACACCAAACTCAGGTGCACCCTCCATAATAAGCTGCTTATTTGCAGTCATCTGGAACATATCACCTGTGCCCAGCAATATTTTAAGTGCTGATGTAGCACAGTCAAATTTCATACAGAAGAATGGCTTAGCTCTTTTATACTCGCCTCTGCCCGCTCTTGACTTGCCTGCCTTAACTCTCATATAGGCTGTGCACTCGGGATGACCCTCAACTGCCCACTGATAACAGCGATCAGGGCTCTTAAGTGCCCAGTCATGCACTGCAGGATGACCCATTTTATTAAGCTGTGAAATACCTGATGAAAGCAGATAAAAATACAGCTTACAAAGGAGGAGAGAAAGCTCCTCGTCATCCTCAGGCGGCTCAGCAATACCAAGCAATGAGGACATTTTAAGAAGCACCATCATAAATTTGATGAACTTGCCAAAGGATTTAATCTTCATTTTAGGCAGCTTGCTCATATCACCCTTCATAAAAGCATTCATCTTTTCCAAAGAGGAAAATGCAAGCTCCGCGTCAATCTTATCTTGTCCCAAATATTCACCGAGTTTCACAGACCATTCACCATTTTCAACGATAAAATGAACAGCCTCCTTATCCTCAGCATTCACTTTTGCAGATACCTGATAAATCGCATTGACGCCCTCAAATTTCTTTTTTAGCTCAGGAACATCTGTTGCAATCGTTTTCATAAGAGGTAAGGCACCTGCCATAAACACCTTATTGGTGTAACGTGTTTCATCACTTGCCATAGAAATACACTCCTTTCGTGATAGCATAATAATACGAGATTTTCTAAAATTTAGAATTCATCATCCCACGCATCATCAGCTTCAAAATCAGCGTGCATCATTTCACCTATAGCCTCATTAATACCGTTCGCATCAATCTTTGCCATAGCAAGAAGATCCTCCTGAAGACCGATTGTGGAGAATGCGTCCTGATGACCGAGCATCTTGAATGCACAGGCCTTGCCTGACTTTGCAACAACCTCTGCTACTGCTGAGCCAAGACCGCCCATAACCTCGTGGTCCTCAACCGTAATAATTCTTCTGGTATCCATAACTGCTGAAAGGATTGCCTCCTCATCAACAGGCTTGATTGTATGCATATTCAGCACACGCACCTTGAGTCCTGCATCTGCCTCAGCCATACGTGCAGCCTGCATTGCCTCAAATACACAAGAGCCACAGGCAATAACTGTGATATCCGTACCCTCATTCATAACAGATGCTTTCTTGTAATCGAACTTACACTCATCAAGATTTTTATAAATAACCTGATCAAAGCCGCGATTGATTCTGATATAAACAGGACCCGGAATATCATATGCAGCCTTAACTGCGTGATAAGTTTCCGTACCGTCACATGGGCAGATAACGGTCATATTCGGAAGTGTTCTCATACAAGCCATATCAATAAGTGAATGGTGCGTAGAGCCTGCCTGACCGAAAGATGTGCCTGCGTGTGTAGCAATAATTTTAACAGGAACATTCTGATAGCAGATATCTGTATGAATCTGATCAAGAGAACGTGCTGCAGTAAAAATAGCGAAAGTAGAAGCAAAAGGAACAAGACCATTCTTAGCCATACCTGCTGCTACACCGAAAAGATTCTGCTCAGCAATACCTACATTGAAAAATCTGTCAGGGAAATGCTCACCGAACATACCGATTTTAGTTGATTTCGCAAGGTCAGCTGTAAGAGCAACAACATCCTTATGCTCCTCACCAAGCTCACAGAGTGCAATACCATAGCACTCAGCTGTTGAAAGCTTAGTGGTATCTGTCATTGTATATGTCATTCCACCCATAGCTTATGCCTCCTTTTCCGCACGCTCGCAGCGTTCTTTATAATATTTATCAAGACTCTCATTAGCCTGCTTTTCCATAGCATCATCCAGTGAGCCGTAGTGCCACAGGTAATTGTCCTTCATAAAGTCAACACCCTCGCCCTTGAAGGTATCCATAATAATAGCAGTCGGTTTATCTCCGCCGTCCTGATGATTCTTAATGGATGCCTCAATTGCGTCATTAAGCTCTTTGATATTGTGACCGTCAACACGGATTACATTAAAGCCGAAAGCCTCAAACTTCTTGTCAACAGGCTCAACCTTCATCTCGTCATCAACACGTCCGTCAATCATACACTTATTCATATCTGCAAGAACAACAACATTGGAAAGCTTGAACTGAGCAGCACTCATAGCAGCCTCCCAGTTTGAACCCTCGTTAAGCTCGCCGTCGCCTGTAAGTACAAAGTTCATATAATCAATGCCCTTTACTTTTCCTGCAAGTGCAAAGCCTACAGCAAGTGAAAGACCGTGACCCAGTGAACCTGTTGAGCAGTCAGCACCTTTAACCTTATTGCAGTCAAGATGCATACCAACCTTAGCACCGGTAAGATTGAATATTTTCAGCTCATCAACAGGAAAATAGCCAAGATCGCAAAGAATAGGTGCATAACCTACTGCACAGTGACCTTTGGAAAGAATAAAACGATCCCTGTCTTCCATCTCAGGATCGGAAGGATCAACCTTCATAAAACGATAATACAATGTAACCATTGCATCCATCGCACTGAGTGAGCCGCCGATATGGCCTGAACCACCCCAGATTGCTGTCTGAATAGCCATTCTTCGCATTTCGTCAGCCTTTTTTTCAAGACGCAGCCATTCAGCTTTGTCAAACGGCTTGTAATCAACTGGCATAATATATCCCCCTTAATAATATATATGATAAATAATTATACAAAATTATTTCAATCCGATATCCTGATGTCTCTTTGCAACAACTGAAAAAGCATCCTCTGCAATATCAATTGCAAGCTTGATATCCTCGTCAGTGATCGCAGCATTAATAAAATGATTGTGATGTGATGCAAGGAATAAGCCTCTTGACACACACTCGGCAATCCATTCCTGATGTAACATAAGACTGTCATCATTTGCTATCCTGAGGTAGAAGAGCGCCGGTTCACCGGAAACAACTAAGTTGAAACCGTGCTCCTTACCTGCTGCCTTAAACCCTTCAGTAAGCTGAATTCCTTTCTCTCTGAACATTGTAGGAATATCAAGCTTTTTCATTTTCGGAATACAAGCAAGACAAGCAGCAAAAGGCTCTGCACTCATCCAGTATGAGCCTGTATAAACAACAGATGATGCGGTGTTCTTCATATGCTCCTGACCGCAGACAGCTGACATATTATATCCGTTTGCAAGTGCTTTACAGAAACAGATAAGGTCAGCCTTAAATCCGTAGTAATGGTCTGAACCCTGAAGATCAAGTCTGAAGCCTGTACGAACATCATCAATAATAAGTACCATTCCGTGATCATCACAGAACTTGCGTACCTTTGCCCACTGTTCTTTGGTGGCACATTCATTATCCTTGAAGTTACCATGATCATATGGCTGAGCAATCAGACCCGCCACATCACCGCCGCAGGCATCATAAGCAGCCTGCATAGCGTCAATATCAAACCAGGGAACTACAATATTATTCTCAACCTCTTCTGGAAGAATACCCGGATAGTCAATCTTCTGCGCCCACTGAAAATCGCCGTGATAATATCCCTTGAAGAACATCATCTTTTTCTTGCCGGTATGCGCACGTGCACACATAACGCTGAACGTTGTAGCATCTGAACCGTTCTTCATAAAGAATGCCCAGTCAGCCATAGCAACAGTATCCTTTAAAAGCTCTGCACATTCAACCATTTTGTAGGATGGAGAAGTAGTACAGTTACCGATTTTAAGCTGCTCCATAGCTGCTACATCAACATCATCATCGCAGTATCCAAGAACATTAGGACCATATGCACACATAAGGTCAAGATATTTATTGCCGTCAACATCCCAGAAATATGTACCCTTTGCTTTCTGTGACATTAAAGGCCATTTTGTAATAGGAAGGAATAATCCTTCTGACGGACCGAGATGTCCGTATACGCCTGATGGAATTGCATTTAATGCTCTCTGAAACCACTCGGCACTTTTTTCATGTGTATATTCAGGAAATTTACTCATTGTCACAATCCTCCTTAGCCTAAGTATACAGCAACTCTGTCAAGAATACGGTTAATATTATCAACCATTGAAATCATACCTGCCATATGAATATTGCCTGCACAAAGCTCAGCCATAGTCGATGCTGTACCTGTAAAAAGACCATATGCAAGGTCAATAGAATTGAATTCCATAATCGCTCTAGGAGTATCAGGCTTTTCCTTTATTGTCTCAAAATGGTGGTTACGTACACGAAGGGTTGAATAGCAAACATCTGTAATACCCATCTGAACATCACCGTCAACCGTATAAAGTGCTGACTGCTTTGAAATGGAATCTGAATTTGCCAGTGCTGAAAGCGCACCTGAAATTGTGTAGAATGTAAGAATCGTTGACTCTTCAAAAAAGTCCCTGTTCTTCAGATTTTCCTCACTCGGCATTAACAACTTTGTCAATCTGTCAGTAAGCTTGGTAAACGGACCAAGTAAAAATGCAAGCACCTGAGGTGCATTTTTAACAGGGAGACCCGGCTTGCTGTCATCAATAAGAGCATTGAACTTTTCAGGTGATGAAAAATTCATTTTACAGGTACAGCAGTAGCTGCCCTCACTCATTTTACAGCCGTCCTTTGAAAAATGAAAAGTACAGCACGGACCGTCTGCAACATCAAAGCAAATGGAAACAGGCTTTTTCATAGCAGCACATACTGCCCTGTCTCTTATACACATCTCCGAGCCCACGAGACTAAGGCGAATC
>UQVI01000085.1 GCA_900544515.1 uncultured Oscillospiraceae bacterium
CGGCAGCGTCAGATGTGTATAAGAGACAGAACTATGACAGTAATGACGGTGTGATTATTTCACTGGACAGCGAAATACAGAAAATAGCAGAGGAATCCGCAAGGTCAATCCCAAAAGGCTCGGTTGTGATTCTTGATATAGAAACGTCGCAGGTGCTTGCATCGGTCAGCAGGGGAGACGATTATATAAATCGCTCGCTTTCACCATATGCAGTTGGTTCTGTTTTTAAAATTGTTGTATGTGCCTGTGCACTTGAAAATCATATAAATCCGGTTTATACCTGCACAAGTAAAATAAAGGTTAATGATACTGAATTTCATTGTCAGAAAAATCATGCACACGGTTTTCAGAATATGAAGCAGGCACTTGCAAATTCCTGTAATTGCTATTTTGTCAATCTTGCTTTAAAGCTTGGTAGTGACAAAATTTTTGAAACCGCAGAAAAATTCGGTTTTGGTAAAGCTTTTAAACTTTACGATAAATGGGCCGTAAAGGCAGGAGCCTTTGCAGATAAAAGTAAATTGAATTCACTTGGTCAGTTGGCATTAATTGGTTTTGGTCAGGGTCTGCTCACAGACTGTCCTATGCATTTTGCCTCCGTAATATCCTGTATTGCAAACGGTGGAAATTATTCCGCTCCAACGCTTGATATAAAAGAAATTGCTGAAAATAACATTATTTCAGAAAGTACGGCTGAAACACTGTGTGAATATATGAAGTATGTTGTATCTGACGGAACAGGTAAAAATGCCGAATATAATGAAAAAACTGCCGGAAAAACAGCAACCGCCCAGAGCGGTATATTTTATAATGGTATAGAAGTTCTCAATACCTGGTTTGCTGGCTTTTATCCCTATCATAACCCTAAGTTTACAATAGTAGTAATGCGTGAAAATGGCGTAAGCGGTGCAGAAGACTGTTGTCCTGTTTTTCGCGATATTGTTGAAAAGCTGGACAAAAAGTAGTATAATTTAAGAAACGAGTAGCGGGAGTTTTAACAGATGAAGAGCTATAAAAATAAATTAAAAACAATTCTTATATATAAGATGCTTGAAAATGAGAGTGACGAGGAGAATCCTGTTACCTCATCAAGCATTATTGATATGCTGGCTGAATATGGATTTGAATGTGACCGCAAAACCGTTTATTCCGATATAAATGCACTCAATTCAATAGGATGTGACATTATGAAAAGCAGCGGATACAACGGCGGCTTTTTTATGGCTTCGCGTAAGTTTGAACTGCCTGAGGTTATGCTCCTGATTGATGCTGTGACAAGTGCAGGCTTCATAACACCCAAGAAAACGGAATCTCTCGTAAATAAGCTTAAAACTCTTGTGTCAGTCAAACAGGCTGAATCTATGGTAAGTCATGTTTATGTCGATTCCAATCATTCCAAATGTGACAATGAAGAGGTTTATATTATTATTGACAAGCTTCACGATGCAATTATGAAGCGAAAAAAGGTGCGTTTTATATATACTCGCCGAAGTATTGACTTACATAATAAAAGGAAAAATACTGAAAGACTTTTTACGGTTTCACCGTATGCGCTGATTTGGAAAGACGACCATTATTATTTAGTATGCAACAAGAAGAAATATGATAATCTTATGAATTTGCGTATTGACCGAATGAAAAGACTTTCCATAGTCGGTGATGATGCACGTCCTGTGGGAGAGGTAAGTCCGTATAAATATGAATTTGATGCACAGGACTACAGCTCCAAAATGTTTAATATGTTTTCAGGTAAGGAATGTGAAGTCAGATTAAAATGCTGCCTGAAGCTTCAGGAAGAAATGCTGGATAGATTCGGTGCGTCGATTCCGCTTTCGGCATCAGACGGTGCTCATTTTGAAACAGAGGTTAACGCTACTCTCAGTGACGGATTTGTTTCCTGGCTTATGCAGTACGGAGATGATGTTGAGGTTTTGTCACCGCCTGAGCTGATTGATATGATAAAAATTAAAGCAAACAGAATATTGAATAAGTATGAAAATAATTAAAACAGATGTGTGCAAATACATCTGTTTTTTTTATGTAACGCTTTTCTGAAAAAAATTAATAAAATATTCACAAAGCACTTGACATTATATTGACAAAGTTATAAAATAAATCCGTATATAAATGGGGATAATTGCGTGTTTTTGTAAGGTCAGGTACAATATCGTGTATATTCCTATCAGAATATGATTTTTTGTTTTAAGGAGGCAATTTAAGTTTATGAAAACTAAAAAATCTAAAAGTTTATTATCCTTGTTTCTGGCTGTTTTGATGCTTGTAACAAGTATTCCGTTTGCTGCATTTGCAACTGACGAATCAGGTGTAAAGCCTGTTCCAAGCAGTACGAAAAACCAGCCGTATATTTTGGGCGAACCATCAGATAACTATCGTATTCCTGCCATGGTTTCTCTTGATGACGGCACAATTGTAACAGCAGTTGATGCACGCTGGAACGGCGGCATGGACGGCGGCGGTAATGATACCATGATTTCACGTTCTACTGATAATGGCAGAACATGGCAGAATCAGTTTATTAACTATTATCCTGATAACGGTAATGTGTTCAATAAAGCATCTACTTCTGTCTGCGATTCCGAACTTGTAACTGATGGTAAAAATGTTTACATGCTTACGGTATTTTTCCCTGCAGGCGTGGCGCTTAATGCTGCCAGCGCCAATAATCAGCTGAAGTCCAATAACGGAACTGCATTTGATTCACAGGGAAGAGTTAAGCTTTCTCTTAAAGGATCTTCTTCTTATGATTATTATTTAGGTGAATTCGGTGCAGACGGCAGAGCTCCTATTATGAATAATAACGGCACTGAAACCGGTTATTATGCAGACCATGATTATTATCTTTACAAAGGTACGAATAAGCAGGACGGAAATCTGTTTTATTCGGACGGCCAGTATCAGACAGCTAAGGTTAACTTTCTTTTATATAGAAAGTCTGAAGACGGCGGACAGACTTGGTCTGATTTTACTCCTGTTAATGTAAAAAATGATTCAGAAGCATTTTTCGGTGTTGGTCCCGGCCGTGGTGTTTATGATGCTGCTCATAACAGAATTATTTTCTCAACTTATTCGTGGAATGGAACCGAAAATTCACAAAGATCTTCTTTTATTTATTCAGACGATAATGGTACTACCTGGCACAGATCTCCTAATTTCCCTGACTTAGAAGGTTCAGCTGGTAAATGGACGAGTGAAAATGCGCTCGTTCAATTGGATGACAACACACTTCGCTGCTTTGTAAGAAACAGATGGATGCATATTATTTATGCCGATGCTATTCTTCAAAGTGATGGTTCATATAAATGGACTGATTTTAAAGACATTAAATTTAATGCCAATGGTACTCCCAATTTCGTTCTAGGACTGCAAACAAATGGTAACAGCGGTTGCCAGCTTTCTGCTATAAAATATTCTGAAAAGCTTCAGTATAACGGTAATTATTATACAGCTATTCTTCTTTCAACCCCTCAGGGTGAAAGATCAAACGGAGTAATTTATACAATACTGGTTGATGAAAATAATAATTGTGTTAATGTAAATAGTTCAAATTCTAATAATGACAAGCAGATTACATATCAAGTTAATAATGGTTCTTTCGCTTACAGCTGTTTAACAGAATTGCCTGATGGTTCAGTTTCTCTTCTTTATGAAGCTTCTACCGGAACAATTATTTATACTAATTACTCTGATATTCAGAAAATAACCGGCTTAAGAGTTCCTGATGGTGCAAGAACGATTGAGTATGCACTCTCAAAAGGTGACGAAAGAGTCTTTTTTACAGATGAAAATGTAGCTGTTAATTCAGATGAAACAGTCGTTTCCACCAAGTTTGATTCACGTACCGGTGTAAATGCAACAATGGGTGACAGTGCTGCATATGACGGTGAAACGATTCACTTAAAAGATGCTCTTTATAATTTTGAAAAGAATGAAGACGGTACATGGACAATTGGGTCTATGGGTGTTTATATGACCATTGTCAATCCCGGTCTTCCGTCTTCAGTAACAAAAGGCACAATGAGAATCATTCAGGATGGCGATTATTTTAAATTCGTTGGATATAAACCTGATAAGGGTCATCCAGGATATGATTGGAAAGCTCTTAGCTACTACAGAAGCGGTGATAATGTTAACACGTTTGACCAGTCAACTGCATTCGGAGACGGTGATGGCGTTGCCAACAGTGAAGGAAGCCAGCACAGAGACATGAGCCTTTTTGAGGTTTATCGTCCTGCAAGAGTGGATGAAGCAGCAGATACTGCAGTTCCCGGATATATCCGCATTACGGATATGAGTGAGCTTAAGAGTGGTGAGCAGTATCTTATCGGATGTCAGGTAAATAATGTTTATTATTTCATGTATCCGTCAACCTCAACAAATAACAAATATGCACATTCCGTAAAGGTTGATACCACACCTGTTCAGTCCGGATACTTTATGACTGTTAAAGCGCTCAAAAAGGGTGAATCAACAGTTACTGTCGGTAAAACCACTTATATCTTCAAGGTATCGGATTACAGCAATGAAATTCTTGGCGTAGTTGATTACGACCCTGTTATTTATACACATGGTTCTGATGTAGCAACGCCTGATATGTCTCATACATATGTTGGTAATATTATTTCAGATGCAGAGTATAAAGGCGAAAAGGAAACGTGCTATCGTTTCAGAACTGTAGATGGTGTTGATTTAAGTACACAGTACAGAATTTTATCAGTATCCGCTTTATCTGATGACGGTGAGGATTCCGCAAAAATTGAAGGCGCAGATATTAAGCTTACAAATGACGATGGTGTTGTGGACGGCAGACTTCATGGTATTCTTCCTCTTGCCGATTCATCAAACTACAGGTCTTATGAATCAGGTACATATGTGCTTTTGAAAACAGCACTTGAAGAAATTGCTACAGGTGAAATTTATACGCAGACAGATAAGCTTTATGTTGCGTCAAACCCTGTTGCAGGTCATATAATTTATGGTTCGAATGGTTCTCAAAATAGTGTTGTAGCAGGTAAATCTGCTGTTCAGCTTTGTACTTTTATTCTTGCACAGGGCTCTTATGGTAACACAGTAGATATTAACAAAAGTACTGTTGGTTCAAATTACGCAGGTTATAATGCTAAGCATCTTTACGATTATAATAATTTAGGTGAGACTGATAATCACTCTCTTGTTTACAGAAACAGTGCAGAGAATATGACTCAGATTAATACTGAAGCATCCGAGTTAATTAAGGGTGCCGGTGTTGTTGAAAACTGGAATGGTAATAATCATGAACAGCTTTTGTTCAGTGATTCCAATATTATTGATGGTGGATTAAATTCAGCATTTTATTATTATGATAAGTCTTCTCCTAAGAACGAAGGTATTACTAAAGATGTAAATGATCCTTCTAATTTCTCCATTGTGCTTTCAAGACAGGCTGTTGATGTTGAATTCTCAATAAGTGATTCTAATGAATGGCAGAGACAATATGTTATTGGTAACAATCATTCTGCAAGTGGTTCCAGTGCGTTAGATTCGCATTTTGGTAATAATGTCAGAAGCTATATCAGAAAATTCAGCGGCTCTGGCAGTATCACTGAACAAACATATATGTTTGGTGCTGCTGGAAGCAAATATACAGTATATAGTTCTGAACATCAGAAGGATGTTTCAGTAAATTGTTCAACAAAAGAAAATAATGTTGAACAGGTTAATCCAAATGAGTCTGCAACATTGAGAGGTGTTCTTAGATATCAGGAGGGTGCTGAGCATTCAAGAAAGGTTATGGCATCAAGTTCTTCCGCAACAGAATACAGTGATATTCGTCTTCCGTTTGAAATCAAAATGTGTGATAAAACAAACGAACGAAATGAATATAACAAAACAATTGAACATGTACTTAAGTCTACAGATTACACAACAACAACATGGACTAAGTATATGAATTCAGTATTGCTTTACCAGGAATATCTGAACAATTACACGCTTCTTACTACAAATGAAAAGAAACAGAATACCAATACTACCTATAAAGAACTTCTTGAAGAACTTGGTAATGGTACAGATGAACCCGGTAATTACACAAATATTCAGAAAAGCGCTCAGTTCTCTGACCTTAAGAAAGAGCTTGATAATAATTCAGAAACACGTGAAAACGGCATTCTTCTTCCTGATGGAAAAAATTACACACCGGATTCATATGTTAAATTCCTTGAGGCTTATGATAACGGCCAGAATTTATATGATGAAGGCGGTCAGGGCGTATACTTGCCTGAGACCGTAGATCAGGAATTATTCCCGACGCCGGATGAAAAACGTGATGAAACACCGGGCTGGGAAGTTGGTCCTTACAACGAAACAAAGCTTCCTGTACAGAATCAGATTGAAGCAGATGTTGCTGCTATCCAAAACAGTCAGCCTGTTCTTTCGGGTGATGATTCGGCTTATATTGCGGCAGCAAATGAATCAAGAAATATTGATAAAACAGCATTTGTAAATAAAGACAGTATTGATTCAATTCAAACAGGTTTTGATGAATCCGATAAGGTTCTTTATAAAACATTTGTATATCAGGGTGTTGAATACGGCGATTATCTTAATCTTAGCGACAGCACAGAAGATCAGGCTAAAATTGACCTTGAAACACGCAAGAATCTTGAAAATATGACAGTTGCAATCGAAAAAGCAATAGAAAAAGATAACCTTAAAAAGTATCATTTAGCACTTGAAGTTAACGGCACTGTTATTGAAGGAATTACAGGTGATTATAATTACGGCACTGTTGTTGATGTTCCGTTTGCTTCCTATATCAGTGAAGATTTAATTGTTAAGTGTGTTGTTAATACGGATGTTGAATCAACTAAGGTAGACACAACGGTTAATCTTGAAGATTATGCTGGTATGGGTTATGTAATTCCTATTCTTGTTCAAGAAGATATAACCATTAAAGTTACAACAATTCCTAAGGCAGACAGAGCAGTAACAGTTCTTGATTACTACGGCACGGTTATTGGTGTTCTTTATGGTGATGAGGTTACTGTAAGCGCTGACGGTGTTACAGTTGGTGATCAGACAATTGCTCCGAAGCCTTCACCTAAGTTTGTATTTACAGGCTGGTCTGTAGAAAACGGTACTTACGCAGTTGATGCGCCTATGACAATTATTCAGCGCGGTGATCATAACAGATTCGCTCATATCTTTAATGCTGTGAACGGAACAGTTAACAGCCGCACAGAATTTAACGTTGGAATCGTAAATGAAAAGCTTATTCTTGAATCAGAAACAGGTAATTTCTGGACACGTACAGTTAACGGCGAAACCTATCTTGCATCTTACGAACGGAACTTTATTAACTTCTCTTCTGATGAAGATGTTACTTACACCGCTTATAACAGTATTGCTGATCTTCCTGAAAATCTCAGGGATGATGCACAAAAAGGCATTCCTGTTGTTTATGGCACAGGTTATTTTGTAAATAATAAGTTTACAATGTCTGTAGATTATTCTGCACCGACAGGCGACAGCAATATTACAGTTCTTGACGCAGGCGTTATTTATTCAGACACTGATTTGGGTGAAGACGGCCTTGTTAAGGGTGCTGAAGGAACAAGAACAATTGCTTCAAACAGAATTGCACATTGGTCTGATGATGCGAATTCAGGAACATTTACAATGACTAAGGGCAATGCAGATACTGGTGTACATTATATGCGTGCATATGTAAGCTACACAGCACCTTATACTGATCCGAGATCAGATAAAACGTATATGCTTCCTTATGTTGCATATTCACCTGTAATTTATCAGTGTGTAAACGGTGAAGTATCAAAAGTTGATTAAGGAGGAATTAATATGAAAAAATATGAAACTCCTTCTTATGAAGTTGAGTATTTCATAATCAGAAACGAGATTTTTACAACAAGTGAAAATCCGGATACTGAGTTTGATTTTAATGAAGACGATATGGGCTTCAATCAGTTTTAAATTTTTGAGCAGGGGATAAAACCTCTGCTCATTTTTTGTGTTTTATTAAATGTAAAAACTTTGTAAATATTGTAAACAAACCGTTAACAAAACATTGACCTATGCTTTATGTAATTATATAATATCTGTCTCTTATACACATCTCCGAGCCCACGAGACTAAGGCGAA
>UQVI01000086.1 GCA_900544515.1 uncultured Oscillospiraceae bacterium
AGATTCGCCTTAGTCTCGTGGGCTCGGAGATGTGTATAAGAGACAGCCTCGTATCTGTGTCTGTGACGTTCGTAAATCATTGATGCACCATAAAGCTGATAAGCCTTTGACTCAGGATTGAGTGTACAAGGATACTGTCCAAGACGCATTGTTCCGCCCATATCGGTGACATCCTTTTGCTCAGGAAGAATATCAATCACAGGATACGGTGTATCAGGGTTAATTTCTGCTGAATTTGCATTTTTCAGTCCCAGCACATTCCTTGCAAATTCAATGATTGCAATCTGCATTCCGAGACATATGCCAAGATAAGGGATATCATGCGTTCTTGCATACTCACAGGCTCTGATTTTTCCTTCAATACCACGAGAGCCAAAGCCTCCGGGTACAAGAATACCGTCCATATCACCGAGTATTTCATCAATGTTCGCATCGCCCTCAAGTGTCTCGGAATCAATCCAGTTGATGTCTACAGCACTTTTCGTTGAGATACCGCCGTGCTTAAGTGCCTCATTGACTGAAATGTATGAATCGTGAAGCTCAACATATTTTCCGACCATTGCGATTTTAACAGTCTGAACAGGATTTCTGAGTGCGTCGAGCATATTTGTCCAGTCGGCAAGGTCAGGGTCTGCACATTCAAGTCCCAGCTTTCTGATAACTACGTCGTCCATTCTTTGTTCGTGGAGCATCATTGGTACTGCATAAAGAATATCACAGTTGTTGTTTTCGATAACACATTCTTTATCAACATTGCAGAATAGTGCGATTTTATTTTTTATATCATCTGTGAGTGCATGCTCAGTACGGCAGACGATGATATCAGGGTGAATACCCAGTGAGAGCATTTCTTTGACAGAGTGCTGTGTTGGTTTTGATTTCAGCTCATCAGATGCAGCAAGATAAGGTACAAGTGTAACGTGAATGAAGAGACAGTTCTCCCTGCCGACATCTACTGCAAACTGACGTATTGCCTCAAGAAAAGGCTGTGATTCAATATCTCCTACAGTTCCGCCGATTTCCACAAAGCAGACATCTGCACCTGTATCGGCATTTCTTGCAATAGAACGCTTTATTTCGTTTGTAACGTGGGGGATAATCTGAATGGTTTGTCCGCCGTAAACGCCCTTGCGTTCGTCCGTAATAACCTTCCAGTAGACTCTGCCGCTGGTGAGGTTAGAGTTCTGTGAAAGGCTTTCATCAATAAATCTTTCATAATGCCCAAGATCGAGGTCTGTTTCAGCACCATCGTCAGTAACGAATACTTCGCCGTGCTGAACGGGATTCATAGTTCCGGGATCAACATTAAGGTAGGGATCAAGCTTTTGTGCAGTAATTTTAAGTCCGCGTGCTTTCAGAAGTCTGCCGAGTGATGCGGCAGTGATTCCCTTGCCTAGTCCGGAGACGACGCCCCCTGTAATAAAAATGTATTTTGTGTTCATTTTCAGTCCTCCTAACCGGGCATGGATTATGCCTGATAAAATAAATTAATAAATTTTCTTTTTATCTGATACGGCAGAGCAGGTAAGACGGATACCGAGCTTTTTAAGTACATTCTCATCTACCTGTGAGAGAAGAACGGAGGAATGCATTTCACAGTTTTTCAGCTTTGACAGCTGGTGCAGTGCTGTTTTTGCATTGCTGTCTGTTACGGCTGAAACGGATAGTGCAATCAAAATTTCATCAGTGTGAAGTCTCGGATTCTTATTGCCGAGATGATTCAGCTTAAGCTCCTGAATCGGCTTTATAACCTCAGGCAGGATAAGGAGAATATCGTCGTCAATACCGCCGAGTTTTTTAAGTGCGTTGAGCAGCATTGCGGATGCACAGCCAAGTAAATCTGAGGTCTTACCGGTGATGATTTCACCGTCAGGAAGCTCAATTGCTGCTGCAGGCTGAAATGTTTTATCAGCCAGTTTTTCAGCTGTATCGGCACATTTTCTGTCACTGATTGAAAGCTGAGCATTATTCATTAACAACTCAAGCTTGTATATTTCCTCCTTCTTGCTGCCTGTTCTCAGATTTTCACAGCAGGCAGTGTAGTATCTGCGGATAATTTCCTGCTTAGCGGCGTTGCATACTGCATCATCATCAATAATGCAGTTGCCTGCCATATTAACACCCATATCCGTTGGTGAATTGTATGGGCATTTGCCGTAAATTTTATCAAATGTGGCCTTGAGCACAGGGAAGATTTCAACATCTCGGTTATAGTTAACTGTTGTTTTGCCATATGCTTCAAGGTGCCATGGGTCAATCATATTGACATCATTGAGGTCAGCAGTTGCTGCTTCATATGCAATATTTACAGGGTGATTGAGTGCAATATTCCAGATAGGGAAGGTTTCAAATTTCGCATAGCCTGCCTTGATACCACGCTTGTTTTCGTGATAAAGCTGTGAAAGACAGGTTGCCATTTTGCCGCTGCCGGGACCCGGTGCGGTGATTACAACGAGCTCACGTTCGGTTTCGATATAATCATTTTTGCCGTAGCCGTCGTCACTGACAATTTTTGAAATATTGGCAGGATAGCCGTCGATGATGTAGTGGTGATAGAATTTAATGCCGGCAGCCTTAAGCTTGTCCTCAAAGGAATTGACCTTTGGTGTGGATACATATTTTGTAAGTACAACACTGCCGACCATAAGGCCTTTACTTGTGAAAGCGTCGATAAGTCTGAATACGTCGATATCATATGTAATGCCGAGATCACCGCGAACCTTGTTTTTTTCAATATCGTCAGCACTGATTACGACAACAATTTCCGCCTGATCCTTTAACTGAAGCAGCATCTGGAGTTTGCTGTCCGGCTGAAATCCCGGCAGAACACGCGAAGCATGGTAGTCGTCAAACAGCTTACCGCCGAATTCAAGATAGAGCTTACCGCCGAATTCACTTATCCTTTCCTTGATTCTGGTTGACTGCATCTGCAGATATTTGTCATTATCAAATCCTGTTTTAAACATATTTCCCTCTCAATTTAAGCACATATTTATGCAGAAAGGGACGCATAAAACAGTCCCCTTTGACCGCATTAAAAATCAAAAAAAGTACAAAACGGCTGTACGAAATGTACAACCGTCTGTACTTACATATTATACAGTAAAACATTTGTTAAATCAATAGGCTTAAAAAATTTTTTTACTGCTCATATATAATTTTGCCGTTCATTGTCACTGAGCTGATTTCGTTGATGTCAATGAAAGAGCCTAATGCAGTGCTGAGTGACCATTCTGTATTGCTGTAATTTTCGGATTCATTGTTGGTAAAGGCGGATATGTTAAATACGGAATTGTCCTTCATTTTAACTGAAACCGTGCAATCCTCAGGATTTCCCTGATACTTTTCAATATACAGTCCTATATTGCTGATTTCAACCTTTTTGGCAATATTCATTGTGTCAGGGAGCAGAATTGTGTCAAAAACATTGCCGGAATAGCTTTCATAGTCGGACATCGGAGCCGTCTGCGGATTTGTTTTCGCAATGGATAAATCAAAGTTTGTGTTGAAGTAATTATATATTTTTTTATTGCTCATCAGGGTGTTGATTTTAAAACTGTTCATTTTGCCTGACATTTTTTTTGAGCCGTTTGCGGTCATACAATAAAGTGCTTTACCTGTTTTTTTATCATAAGATTCAAAGGAAACATTATACACTGTAGGTCCGTCGACACCATATGAATCGCATAAATCAAGTCTTTCGTTCACTCTGCCCTTTCTCTCAGTATCTTCCGATGTGAAGTAAGCAATTGTATTTTTGTCGTCGTTAATTGCCTCCAGCACAGTGAGCCTGATTCCCTGCTTTTCACAGATTTTATTTATGGGATAAAGGAACTGTGCGAGCTGCGGATTGACGGAGTAAACAATGTTATTCGCAGTCGGATTTACTGAGGCAAAGGCAGTGGTCACAGTTGAAAAAATCAGAATAATTGCGGCAAGCAGGTATACAGCTCTTTTTGCAGAAAAATGTATTTATGTTTCTGTAAGCTTTTATAAATGCTTCCTGCACGGCATCTTCAGCAGAATGATAATCGTGCAGATACAGGAACACAGATGCAGAAGATTGTCACCATAGTGATTTACAAGAGTGTTTATGTCAAATTCGTTTTTCGGTACCGAACTGTTTAACATAGATTTACCTCCTTTCAACTATTAGACGAAGTTCATCTTTAAAACTCTACAATTTTTTATAATTATACGATGCTTTAAAAATGAATACAATAATTGCGTTGGAATTATAATTATGGTATTATAATTTTATCTGGAGGCAAAACTATGAGCAAAAGAATTTTTATACTTGAGGATGATACCTTCCTTCGTGACGGACTGTGTGATATGCTGCAAAAGGAAGGCTATATAACTGTAAGTGCCTGTACCTGCAAAGAGGCGCAGGAAATCATTGACAGTACCAGCTTTAATCTGATTATTCTTGATGTAATGCTGCCGGACGGCAATGGCTTTGATTTGTGCAGTAAGCTGAGGGAATCCGGTTGCAGCACGCCGATACTTTTTCTTACAGCCTGTGACGATGAAATCCAGATTGTAAGGGGGCTTGACTGCGGTGCAGATGATTATGTCACCAAACCGTTTAAGCTGCTTGAGCTGTTGTCACGTGTACGTGCACTGATGCGGAGAAATTCAGGCTCAACCTTTAAAAGCCGTGATATAACAATTGATATGGAAAATATGACTGTGAAGAAAAACGGCGAAAATATTTTTGTCACTCCCACTGAATTTCAGATTTTATCCATTCTTATGCGAAATAACGGTGTGATTGTTACAAGAGGTACACTCCTGCAAAATATATGGGATGATAATGACAGCTTTATTGATGACAACACACTTTCTGTTCACGTAAGCCGTCTGCGTGAAAAAATAGGTGCAAAGCATATTGTCACCATTCGCGGTATCGGATACAGGTGGGAGGAGCAGCAATGATCACTCTTGAAATAGTGCTGCTTACTGTGGCTGTGGTTTCCGTGATCATATGTACAGGATTAATCATTTCTCATATCAGGCAGAAGAAAAAAATATCTGCCCTCATAAGCAGTATCAACGACTTTATTGAAAAGGGGATACTGACTCAATTCAGTGTGTCGGATAATCACTTTGCCAATCTTCAGAACAGTGTGGCAGACCTTGAAAATATAATCCGACTTGAAAAAAGCAATACCTTAATTGAAACAAAGAAAAATACGGAGTTCATTTCCGATATATCACACCAGCTGAAAACACCGCTGGCAGGCTTAAGGCTTTACTGTGAAATGGATTATTCTGATAATCCGACACAGTATACTAAAAAAGAGCTGCAGCTGATTGAAAGAATGGAAAATCTGATTCAAAGGTTGCTGCGACTTGAAAAAATCAAATCCGATTCCTATGTTATGGATTTTAAGGTTTGGGAAGTCAGTGATATTGTGCGTGAAATGATGTCAGAATTTTATCATCTTTTTCCTGATAAAAAATACAGTATTGTCGGAAGCAGTGTGCTGAGATGTGATAAAAGCTGGCTTTCTGAGGCAATAGGGAATGTGGTAAAAAATGCCAGCGAGCATACGTCTGCAGATGGATCCGTTACTGTGAAAATCGAAAACAGCAACCATTCAACGATTATTGAAATAAATGATAACGGAGGAGGAATGGATGAAAAGGATATTCCTAATCTTTTTACACGATTTTTCAGCACCGGCAATCCTGCTCCGGGCAGTGCAGGCATAGGGCTTGCCATAACAAAGGCAATTGTGGAAAAGCATCACGGCATTATAAATGCTGAAAATAAGAACGACGGACTGTCTGTGATTATGTGCTTCCCTCATATTGACGGATATATTACTATAGTTTGATGAACTGAAGAACAACAGCCTGAGGATGAAAAAAATCGATATATCTGCACATTTTTTCTCTTGGCATACGCAAGTATGCCAGCGAAAAAGAAATGCACACCTATTTTCGATTTTTTGTATCTCAGGTGCAGGCAGTTATAAAAGAACTGATTTTGGATTAGATAAGGCAAAAAGCACAGGAATACTTTGCGTATTCTGAGCATTTTTAACGCTATATAAGACGAAATCAGTCTTTTATAACCTATTGCTATTCAGTTTACCAAACTATATTTCAACACATATTACCATAAATATTTTACGGCATTGTTAACAAATAAAGTATAACAGTTTAATAAATATATTGAAATTTTATGCTGCTTTTGATAATATATATTAGTAATATAATTGGAGGTACATATATGAATCCTATACTTTTAACCTTAGGTGAAAGTATTGACAAGGCATTTTACGGCTTGGATATGTGGATTTTCCACTTCTTCGGCTCAATGCAGAATACTTTCTTAACCTATGTAGCAAAATTTTTCACCAGCTTTGGTGACGAGGCTTTTGTAATCCCTATGGCTGTTGTGGCTGTTGTTCTCTGTTTCTTCAAGAAGACAAGAAAATACGGCTTCACTCTGCTGTTCGCTATTGCAATAGGTACAATTGTTACCAATGTGGTTGTTAAACCAATGGCACTTCGTATCAGACCGTATAATACACTTCAGGGTGTTGAGGATTACTGGAACTGGTATATCGGTGCAGGCTCACTTTCAGAAAGCGACTATTCCTTCCCATCAGGTCATACAACCGCTGCTACTGAAATGGCAGTTGCACTTTTCCTTTGCTTTAAGAGTGATAAGAAAAAGATTGCTTGGCTCTTCCCGGTTGTTGCACTCTGTACTGCAGGCAGCCGTATTTACCTGATGGTGCATTATCCTACTGATGTAATTGCAGGTCTTATTGTAGGAACTCTTTCTGCAGTTATCGCATATTTCTTGATGAAGCTGGCTGTTCTTATATTTGAAAAAACAAAGCTTGATAATATCGATGCAGGCAAGCTCTTTAAAAAGATTACAGAGAAAACAAACGGCAAAGCAGCTCCTGTTGTTATCTGTGTAGCTGTACTCTGTATATTCCTTTATTCTTTTATTCCGTCCTTCTCAGAGGGTGGTGAAGACGCAGTGCGCTGTGCATATGTCGGCGAATACGATTGCTATAACGAAGCACGTTTCGATGAAAAGTATCCGGCAATCGACGGCGAGCATTACTGCAAAATCCATTGGAAACAGTTAAATGGTATAAGTGAATAAGGTATTGTAATATAAATGAATCCCTCTCTTTTCCGTATTATAGAAAGAGAGGGATTTTATTGTCTCTTCAGCAAAGACAATAAAAAAGCACAGGCAGTAAGTGACGCCTGTGCTTGTATTTTTATCTAATGTATAATACTATGGTTATAATTGATTTAAGTCATATGGTGTTTTCTGATATACAAAGTAATTCAGCCAGTTTGAGAAAATAAGACTAGCACTGCTTTTCCAGCTCATAACAGGAACAAGGTTTTCATCATCATTTGGAAAATAGCTATACGGTATATCTATTTCGAGTCCCTTAGCCTTGTCTCTGAAATACTCTTTTGCCAGTGTATCTCTGTCGTACTCGCTGTGACCTGTCACGAAGAATTGCCTGCAGTCCATATCCGATACAATGTGCACGCCTGAAATCTCGCTGTAAGAGATAATTTGCAGCTGCTTAACCTGTGCAATATCCTGTCTGCTTATATCCGTATGTCTTGAATGGGGGACATAGTATTCATCATCAAGTCCTCTCATCAGCGGATGCGTGATGTCGAGACTCTTGTGAGGGAACACGCCGAACATCTTCTTGTCAAGCTTATGCTTTTTGATTCCGTAGTGATAATAAAGTCCTGCCTGTGCACCCCAGCATATATGGAAGGTGCTGTAAACATTCTTTTTGCTCCACTCCATAATCTTACAAAGCTCGTCCCAGTAATCAACCTCTTCATATTCCAGATGCTCAACCGGAGCACCTGTAATAATCATTCCGTCGTATCGGTTGTCTTTTATTTCTTTAAATACCTTATAGAATTTATCCATATGGCTCTTTGAAACATTCTTCGATACGTGGCTTTCAACCTGAAGAAAATCAATATTGACCTGAAGGGGAGAGTTGCTCAGCAGTCTTAAGAGCTGTGTTTCAGTCTCCAGCTTAGTGGGCATAAGACTGTCTCTTATACACATCTCCGAGCCCACGAGACTAAGGCGAATATCGTATG
>UQVI01000087.1 GCA_900544515.1 uncultured Oscillospiraceae bacterium
GTATTATTAAAGAGAAAAATCCACGTGAGATTGTTCTGTTGCGTGGCAAGGGGTGTTCCTATAAAAAATGCACCTTCTGTGATTATCACACGGATAAATGTGATAATGAAGAGGAAAACTTTCTCCTCAACAAATTCGTGCTTGAAAAGGTGACAGGCTGTTATGGTAACCTCGAGGTGATCAACAGCGGTTCTGTTTTTGAGCTTGATAACAAAACATCAGAGATAATAAAAAGCACCTGTAAGGAAAAAGGCATTAACACAATCCATTTTGAAAGCCATTATATTTATAACAAGCACATAAAAAATCTGCGTAAGCTTTATCGTGATTTTGATATCAAGATGAAGCTGGGTCTGGAAACCTTTGACTATGATTTCAGGGAAAATGTACTCTGCAAGGGAATTGCCGAATCAGACCCTGAAATTATATCAGAAAATTTTGACGAGGCAAATTTTCTTTTCGGACTGAGCGGACAGACTGTGGATTCTATGGAAAAGGATATCAAGCTCGGCTTAAAATATTTTGAGCGGATTTGCCTAAACATTATGTGTGAAAACTCTACGAAAATCAAGCCTGATCAAAAGGTGATTGATGATTTTATGCATTATCTTTATCCAAAATATAAGGATAACAGCAGAGTTGACATTTTAATAAATAATACGGATTTCGGAGTGGGTGACTGATATGATTAATGAATTACTTTTAATAGGCTCTGTAATATTCATCTTCGGAGCAACACTTTTAGCATATAAATTTTTCGGAAAAACAGGTCTTTACTGTGTATCTGCAATTGCCACTGTACTGGCAAATATTGAGGTTGCAATTTTAATCAATGCCTTTGGTATGGAGCAGACGCTCGGCAATGTACTGTTTGCATCAACCTTTTTAGTGACAGACATTTTGTCCGAATGTGAGGGCAAGAAAGAGGCCAACAAAGCAGTGTGGCTGGGTGTTTTCTCCTCTCTGTTCTTCCTGCTTCTGTCCCAGAGCTGGCGCATTTATGTACCAAGCGAAAACGATTTTATTCACGATTCAATAAAAACCGTATTTTCAAACACACCGAGAATGATTATCGCATCACTGGTTGTATATGCAATCAGTCAGTTGTTTGACGTATGGCTTTATCACAAATGGTGGGCATTTACCGAAAAGAAATTCGGTGATAAAAGAAAATTCCTATGGCTCAGAAATAACGGTTCAACACTGATCAGCCAGATACTCAACACAGCACTGTTTACTCTCTTTGCTTTCTGGGGTACTTATGATGCAAAAACAATCATCTCTATTTTCCTTTCAAGCTATGTGATTTATGTTTTCACCAGCCTTCTGGATACTCCGTGCGTGTATCTTGCACGAAAAATACATGAAAACAAACTGAAGAAATAAATTTTCAGGCTTGACAACCCAAGACCTTATATGCTACGATACAAAAAAATGAGGCAATTATTATGATAAACTTTACAGGCAAAATGAACAAACCGTTTTATCTTATGCGCAGAGCTCGCATGGGATATATTCGTCGTGTTCATCTTTGGTAAAGTGCTGCATTATATATTCATTTATTCAGCCACTGGTGAGCAATCATCAGTGGTATTTTTATTTTAAGGAGGATTCTATATGTTAAATCACAAAGGCACACAGGAAATCAGAACAGAAAGATTATTATTAAGAGCAGTGAGAGCAGATGACTACAAGGATATGTATGAATATATGCGTATGGAAAAAATGTCAAGATACGTAACGTGGAAGCAGCACGAGAGTGAAAATGTTACCAGAGAACTTTGCGAAATGTGGGTAAAACAGTATTCAGACGAAAGATATAATTGGGCAATCTCACTGGACGGCAAAGCCGTAGGAAACATTGATGTAATCAAAATATACGACAATACAGCTTATATGGGCTGGCAAATAAGCCCCAAGCATTGGAACAAAGGTATGGTGACAGAGGCTGCCAAAGCAGTCTTTGACTTTCTCTTTTCTCAAATCGGCATTGAAGCAATAGAGGCATGTCATATAGATGAAAATATCGCCTCTGGCAGAGTGATGCAAAAAACAGGAATGAAACTTATTCCTACAAAGGAATCACTCTATTACAAATTAGAAAACACCTGCAAAATGAAAGGTATGCCCGTAATCAGCTATAAATTAACAAAGGAGGAATGGACATGCCGAAATACACAATAGAGGCGCTGGATATACAAGACTATGACAAATGCAGTAACATCTGGGATATGAAAAAATGCCCCTATACACAGCAGTTCAAAAATCAGATGATGAACGGTGAGCGCCTGGTATGGATATACAAGCTTAATGGAGAATTTATCGGCGAAGGTGCTTTGGTGACAAACAATCCTGATGAAGATTACTATATACCAAATCAGCGTATTTATCTTTCAAGAATGATTGTCAAAAAAAAATTCAGAAATCAAGGAATCGGCGGAATCATCCTTGATTATCTTATCAGTAAAGCCGAGAAAATGGGATATTCAGAAATCGCTCTCGGTGTTGATACGGATAATCATTCTGCCATTCATCTTTACAGACAAAAGGGATTTGACACAGTAATTGCCGAATGTAAGGACGAACACGGCAAATTCTATAAGCTGTTAAAACGGCTGTAAAAGGAGGAATAATACCAATCTATCCGCACAAAAGACAGCAGAGAGGATAAAAAAGAATTTGAGTTATAGTTTGGTTTATCAACAATGTCTTCAATATTTCGTAGGGGCGACTATTCGTCGTCCGAAAACAAATGCAAAAATTTCGAGACGTGCAGTGCACGCCCCTATAATAAACGAAAAATCAGTAAAACAGCCAATGAGACATTATCTCATCGGCTGTTCTTTAGAATTTTATTTTACTTTGACAGAGGTTGCAGGAATAAAGGTTTCTCCTGATTTTTCAAATTCAACTGTAACTGTATCTCCCTTAGAAATAAGGAGAACCTCCATTGCATCCGTTACCTTAATATAATAATACTTACCTTCAATCTGCAGATAATAAACTGTGTTCCCTTCATTTACAGATGATTTAATATCTGTTACCTCACCGGTCACACTGTTTGCATTCTCACCGGTGTTTGTATCAGGCTTATCAGGATTATTATCAGGATTTTCAGTCACATTATTGTCTGAGCCTTCAATTTCATTCTCGTCAACAATAACATCATCCTTATTTACATCACTGGCAACGCCCTTTTCCTTAAGCGCATCAATATAATTTTCAAGTGCACTGTTAAGCGCCTTAGCATCGCTCTTAGCTACGTCAAGGAGTCCTGTACCAACAACCGTTTTATCCTCAAGGCTTACAAAAGCATAACCCTTAACGGTGTTACTGTCACCGTAAAGTGACATAAAGTATGTTGGATTATCGTCGATACCTAAGAGAATCGGGAAAGTTGCATAGTATCCATAGTTCTGTACCGCATCCTGTGCAGACTGCTGAGCAGCACTTTCCATAGCACCGGCATTCTTATAATACTTTGTTTCTTTTGTACGCTGATTACAAAGGATAAATCCGAAGTTTGACGCGTCAGATTCAGATGATGTAACACCTGTATATACCCAAACATCATCGTCCATAGCAATATTACCGCTGCCGCTTGAAGCAATATTTACATCATTCTGGAAAATAATGGAGTTCCAGAAACCATTCCGAAGCTTACCGTAATAGTTATACTGCTCAATCAGGAGTGATTCGCTGTAAACAACATCAATCCAGCTAAGTGACTTATCAGTCTTAACCTGTTCAATATCATAATACTGGCTTTCACCATTGAGTGCATCAGTAATAATTACACCCTTAACATCCGTACCACCGAAAAGACCGATGGTCTTGTCAAGAACTGCGGTAATCCAATATGGGTGCATAGTATCATCAATTTCAAAATTAGGAGTATCAAGAAGTGCTGTAGGATATTGGAAACGAAGGTGACGGTACAGCTTCTCATTGAAAAGCTCAGTCGGTGAATACTTGATGCCCTCACCAAACTGCTCAACACAGTTAACTGCACTGACCTTCTGACTTACAAGGTCAATCAGCATATATGCAGGGAGACCATTCTTTGTGTTATTAATCCACTTGAAGAAATCAGCATACTCAAGATAAGCAACTCTGACAGGTGTATTTTTATAATTTATCTGAGTAGAATTTGCAGATACAACGTACTGGCTCTTATATTCTGAAAGTGAACCAAGCTGCTGGTCGGCAAGTGTATGTGCACGAAGGGCATCAACACGAGGTACTTTATCATAACTGATATCATCAAAATCAGTTTCAAAATCGCCATCACTTACCTGCATAAGCTCACTGTATGAGCTCGCTCTGAAAAGCGTTACACCGGTTACATAACCTACTGCCATAACTGCAACGATAACGCCTATAATGATTGCAGGTATCAGTGACTTTTTCTTAACATATTCTTTGCGTTCAATCTTTTTATTGGCTTTGCATACCAAAGCAAAGGACGCAATAAACACTGCTACAAGCAAAACAAAATACACATACATCTGTGTATCGTGGATGTTGAAAGCAGGAAGCATCATATAATAAGCACCTGCACCAACAACAATTGTAATAAGAACTGACAGTAAAATCCTCAAAGGAAGTTTTGTTGGTTTAACAACAGCTGTCACCTCTTTATTGCTTGGCCATTTGATTTTTTCTTTGAATTCATTGATAACTTCATCAGCATCATAATCCATATTCGGAATTTTATTATCCATATGCAATCTCCTGTTATTATTTTCTATTGGCAAGTAATAGTATCTAGATTATACTACATATTCCACATATTATCAATACTTTAAAATATGAATATTATGCAAAAACAAGGCACAGTCATAAGACTGTGCCTTGTTAAATATTATTTTCTTACTAAGCTCTTAGCTTCCTTAAGATAGTCATCCGATGCCGGATAATGAATATAATGGGTAATATATATTGCTCCGCTCTTATCCTTGATTACTGAAACATTGGCGTGATTAACTTCTACGAAAACCTTCATCTCATAATCAGCAGATGTGATTGTCTTCGTCTTAGGGTCAATTGTTACAGTGCCTGTTCCGCCTTTATAATCAACACGGCAGTTTTCATCTGTAGTTCCACTTGCCCAAGAAAGAGCATCATAATCATTAAAGATACCGGCTACTGTTCCACCTAAGTCCTTAAGGACTTCAAAGAAACTTCCCTGCGAATCAGCACCACGTGCTGCCATTGAAGCATCTTTAGGCTGAAGCGTCATCTGGATTGTTCCATCCGCATTCTCAGAAACATTACATGCTAAACAATATTCAGGCTTAAAATAGGATTCCCTGTAATCAAAGTTACCCGGATTGCCTGACTCCATATTTTCGTTATCAAGCAGCGGATCTCTGTTATTGCTCGGAGGTAATCCGTATACACCTTTTGCAAAGGCACCAGCTACAATGCCCGGAACAACATTATTCAGCATATCGTTGCTGGAACCATCAATGAGAATATCATCAACAGTGAGCTTTTCCTCACCTACAAGAGCATAATACTCCTGTATATCTCCATTCTCATCAATATAGCTTGCCGTCTGTGCTTTTGTATTGTTGTAACATTCAACATAGTAATTTACTGCATCTTCCTCAGTTTTAAATTCTACTGAGCCATATGTACCTGCAGTAAATGGTTCAATGGTAACAACATTTTCTCCGACTTTCTGAGTGGACTGCTTTTCCTCTTTCCAGCTTCCATCAGAAATACTGCCCATAGCGTTAATTACGCTATCTGTTACATAGCTGACTTTTGCGCAACCTGAAAGCGAGAACACAAGTGCAGCCGCCAACAGTATACACAGAACCTTACCAATAGTCCTTTTCATAGGACATCCCCCTCAGAAACAATTAAAAATTTTGCCGGAGATATTTAATGATGTTATTATAATGTTTTAATTAAGCGAGTGAAACACCCTTGCTTTCCATAAGATATTCTGCTGATGCAGGGTATGACCATGTCATTGTAACATTAAGATTTGCACTCTTATCCTTGATTACTGCAATATTTGCATGCGTTACAGCAACCTCAGCAATCATTTTATATTCAGCGCTCTTAATTTCCTTTGATGCTACATCAATTGTAACAGTTGCAACACCACCCTGATAGTTTACCTTACAGTTTTCAGATGTTGTTCCTGAAGACCAGCTTAATGCACCAATATTGTCAACGGTTGCATCAATTGCACCAAGAGACTGGAACACGTGACCCTGAGCATCCTTACCAGGCATACTCATATTAACTGCTTTAGGCTGAAGCTGAATTGTGATTGTACCATCACCATTATCCTTAACGTTAGCTGCTGCGAGATCATCTGCCACAAGTCTGCTTGTTGTGAGGGACTCACCATTACCATCCCATTCATCTGTATCAAGATCAGGATTTCTGTTCGTACTTGGAACAAGACCATTAAGACCCGGATTATACAGACCACCTACGATGCCGGGAACAAGATTATTAATCATCGCATTCTCTTTGCCGTCAATCTTGATTCCGCCTACCTCAAGGTTTTCCTCACCAAGAAGCTTATACCATGTCTGAGTATTACCATCAGCATCCTTATACTGAGCCATAAGAGTCTTGGAATAATCATAAGCTTCAACATAAAACTTAGTTACATCCTCAATTGATGCGAAATCAACTCCGCCGTATGTACCAGCAACAAATTCATCAATTACAGGTGCATTACCATCAGTTGATGTGCCCTCAGCTTCTGCCTCAGCATTTTGCCAGCTGCCGTCTTTAACCTTATAAATGGCTTCAACGGCTCCGTTTGTTACATAATTGATTTTTGCACATCCAGCAAATGAGCTTGCGATAAGTCCTGCTGCAAGTGCAATACATAATCCCTTTTTTACAAATTTGTTCATTTCAGGATTCCCCTTTCAAAATTGTACGAATTCTGTTTTACATAAAACGCTACATATAAAATTTATATTAAATTGACCAAAATGTCAATAGAATTTTAAAAAATACTGTAATTTATTTTGCGAGTTTTTAAATTTATCTATATTTTATTGAGATTTCATATTCAATGTGATATAATAATTACTATAAATGTAAAAATCAACCTTAATTTGGCAGGAGATAAAAATTATGAGATGTAAAAACTGCGGAACATATAATGATGATAACAGATATATTTGTGAAACCTGCGGCTCACCGCTTTACGACGAGGACGAAATCCAGGCGCAGGAACTGCAGCAAAACAATTCCCAAACACAGAGCTTCAATACAGTATCTGACTTCGAACAGCCAATGGGAAATAGCAGTTCACCTAATCCGCCACAGAAAAACAGCGGTGAAAAAGCGCCTGCTGAAAAAAAGAGCATTATTGTAATTGCCATTCTGGTAGTTGTACTTGTTGCTGTAATCGTTTCAGTCGCTGTTGTTATGCATGGTAAATCTAAGGATGAAGACAAAACCAGCTCATCCTCCACATCTACCACAATCACAACTACTGAAAAATCATACAATTATACTACAGAGCCAACTACCGAATCAACAACCACCACTACTATCACGACAACCACTACTACCTCAACAACTCAGGCAACAATATGGTATATCAATACCGGCAGCAGCGGCGGCGGAAGTGTAAGCGGTGATGGTGAATACAAAAATGGTGACAAAGTAACTCTTGTCGCTGTACCTGACAGCGGATATACCTTTGATGGCTGGTACTCAGACGGTGTCAAAGTAAGTGATTCTGAAAGATATACATTTACTGCAAATGAAAATGCCAGCTTTTCAGCAGTTTTCAATCCTATTGATATTCCTGACAGCGAAGACAACAACATCAATTTCGGTGACTGAGGCGAAGAAAATGAGTAAAGGTGATAAAGCAAAAGGTCTGTTTATGTCCGGCTGCAACTGTTCACAGGCAGTAGCAGCAGCTTTCTGTGAAGAGACAGGACTGGATGAGGAACTTACAAAAAGACTCACTATAGGATTCGGCGGCGGTGTCGGCAGGATGAGAGAGGTATGCGGTGCAGTATCTGTCTCTTATACACATCTCCGAGCCCACGAGACTAAGGCGAATCTCG
>UQVI01000088.1 GCA_900544515.1 uncultured Oscillospiraceae bacterium
CTCGGAGATGTGTATAAGAGACAGATATTAAATTTGGAGTTTTTTGTTATGAATGTACTTGATGTGCAAAATTTAACACTGTCTTTTGGTGAAAATACGCTTTTCTCAAACATCAGCTTTGATATTAAGGACAATGAAAAGGTAGGCTTTGTCGGTGTGAACGGTGCAGGTAAAACCTCCCTTTTCAAGATTATTACAGGCGAGTATACCGCTGACAGCGGTAACTGTTTTATGTCAAAAAATGTTAAGCTGGGATATATGGAACAACATACCTGCTCAGAGGGCAAAACCATATGGAACGAACTTGTCTCGGTTTTTGATGATTTAATTGAAATGGAGCGCGAGCTTGAGGAGATTGCTGACAGGTTGTCTGTTCATACATCACAGGAGCTTATTGACAGGCAGGATTATCTTACCAATGCATTTAACCTTAATGGCGGTCTGACCTATAAATCAATGACAAGGTCTGCACTGATCGGTCTCGGCTTTGCTGAAGAGGATTTTGATAAGCCTACCTCAACCCTTTCAGGCGGTCAGCGCTCCAAGCTGATACTTGCAAAGCTGCTGCTTTCAAAGGCTGATTTTCTCCTCCTTGACGAGCCGACAAATCACCTTGATATAAGTGCGATTCAATGGCTTGAGGAGTTTCTGAAGAACTTCGGCGGTGCTTGTCTTATCATCAGCCACGACAGATATTTTCTTGATAAAATCACCAATAAAACCATTGAGCTTGAGAATAAAAAAATACGCTCCTACAAGGGCAACTACTCCACCTTTCTTGTGAAAAAAGAGGCTGAGCAGAAAGCAATTGAGGATAAGTATGAGAATGATATCAAGGAAATTGAACGTCTTGAGGGTATAATTGCTCAGCAGAGGCAGTGGAACAGAGAAAAGAATATCAAAACAGCTGAAAGTAAAGAAAAGGTTGTTGAGCGTATTAAGGCTCAGCTTGTTATCCCTGACAGTAAAGTTGAAAAGATACGCTTTGACTTTACACCGAAGTGCGTATCAGGTGAAGATGTGCTTGATGTTATTGAATTAAAAAAGAGCTTTAACGGTAATACGATATTTGAAAATGCTTCATTCAATGTAAAAAGGGGAGAGCGTATATTTCTCTTGGGTGATAACGGCTGCGGAAAAACGACCCTGCTTAAAATTCTTATGGGTGACCTTTCACGTGATGACGGTACGTTCAGATTCGGCTCTGCGCTTATGACAGGCTATTTTGATCAAGTTCAGGCAAAGCTGGATTTGTCAAAAACAGTAATTGATGAGGTGTGGACAAACTTCCCATATATGACGGAAACAAGGGTGCGAAATGCACTGGCAGCATTTTTATTCAAAGGGGAAGAGGTTTACAGAAAATTAGAGGTCTGCTCAGGCGGTGAAAGGGCAAGAGTTGCTCTTTTAAAATTAATGCTCGGCGGATTTAATTTTCTTTTACTTGACGAGCCTACGAATCATCTTGATGCCTTTTCCCGTGAGGAACTTGAAAACACATTGCTGGATTATCAGGGTACAATGCTGATTGTATCCCACGACAGATACTTTATCAATAAGCTGGCAACAAAGATTGTTGAGCTGACGCCGAACGGCTGCAATAATTATCTGGGAAATTATGATGATTATGCTGAGCACAGGTATATTGCTGAGGTAGAAAAGGTAGTTAAAGATAAGCCTAAGGTGAATGATTATAAGCTGAAAAAGGAACGGCAGAGCAATTTCAGAAAGCTGAATACACAATTGAAAAATACTGAAAAAGAGATTGAGGAGACGGAACTGTCCATTTCTCAAATTGAAGAAAAGCTGAACAATGCGACTTATGAGGAGCTTGTTAAACTGACTGAAACACTTAATGAGCTGACAGATAAGCGTGATGCACTTTATGAGCAGTGGGAGAATATTTCTGCTGAATTAGAAGAGTATGAATTATAAGTCTGCATTTGATAAAACCTATATAGATACTAAAAGGAGAGAGCTATGGCAAAAATTGTCGTTATCGGTGCAGGGGCAGCAGGTCTTTTGTGTGCTGCAAAAAGTGCACTTAAAGGCAATAATGTAACGGTTATTGAAAAAATGGAGCGCCCTGCAAGAAAGCTGATGATAACGGGCAAAGGCAGATGCAATGTTACAAATGCAACCTTTGAGCTTGAGGACCTGATATCCTATGTGCCTACCAATCCTCGCTTTCTCTATTCTGCTTTTTCAAATTTTATGTCCTATGATACGATGGCTCTTTTTGAAGAACTGGGTGTTCCTCTTAAAATTGAAAGGGGAAACCGTGTGTTCCCTGAAAGCGATAAGGCAGTTGATATCGTGGATGCGCTGGTGAATTACTGTAAAAGCAGCGGTGCACAGATGATTCGCGGTACAGCACGTGCGTTTGAATGTGACGGCAGTAAAATAACATCGGTAATTCTTGATGATAAAACAAAAATACCCTGCGACAAGGTTACAGTCTGCACAGGCGGTAAAAGCTATCCGCTTACAGGCTCAACAGGTGACGGATATGCACTGGCAAAATCAGTAGGTCATACGGTTACTGAGATTAAGCCGAGCCTTGTCCCTCTTGTCTGCTCGAATCATTTTATTCCCAAGCTGCAGGGCTTGTCCCTTAAAAATATTTCAATCAGCCTGCTTGAGAATGAAAAAGAAATCTATTCCGATTTCGGCGAAATGCTGTTTACACATTACGGCCTGTCAGGTCCTGTAATCCTTTCAGCATCCAGCCATATCAGAAATATGGGCAAAAAGCAATATAAGGTGATTATTGATTTAAAGCCTGCACTGGATGAACAGGCACTTGATAAACGGATTCAGAGAGATTTTACCGAGCTTTCAAATAAAGATTTTATAAATTCTCTTAATAAGCTGTTGCCTAAAAAGCTGATTCCTGTTATAGTTTTACTTAGCGGTATCAGTCCGTCAACAAAGGTGAATCAGATTACAAAGGAAGAACGGCATAAGCTTGTACATCTTATTAAAAATTTTGAGGTTAATATAAGCGGTTTCCGTCCTGTTGAGGAGGCAATTGTTACCTCCGGCGGCATTAATGTCAAGGAAATTGATCCGCGAACAATGAAATCTAAAATCATGGATAATCTCTATTTTGCAGGTGAGGTTATTGATGTGGATGCATACACGGGCGGCTTTAATCTGCAGATAGCTTTTTCAACCGCTGTGTTGTGTGCAGATAATATGTAAGGAGAGGGATATATGATAAATGTTGCAATTGACGGACCTGCAGGTGCAGGCAAGTCAACGATTGCTAAGGCTGCAGCAAAGGAGCTTGGCTATATTTACGTGGATACAGGCGCTTTGTACAGGACTATTGCACTCAGTGCAGTGAACAGTGGTGTAATTGATAATGAAGAGGAAACCGTGAAAATGCTTGACAGCATTGAGGTTAAGCTCGGCTTTGCTGAGGACGGAACACAGTGTGTCTATCTGAATGGTGAGGATGTTTCCGCAAAAATTCGTACCCCTGAAATTTCTATGGGTGCATCAAAAGTATCAGCAATACCTAAGGTGCGTGAATTTCTTCTGGATTTGCAGCGTAATATTGCAAAGGAAAATAATGTGATTATGGACGGCAGGGATATCGCGACCGTTGTGCTCCCTGATGCCAATCCTAAAATTTTCCTTTTTGCATCACCTGAATGCAGGGCTGAAAGAAGATATAAGGAGCTCATTGAAAAGGGCGAAACAGTAAGTTATGAAGAGGTTCTTGCAGATGTAAATCAGCGTGATTACCAGGATTCACACCGTGAGATTGCACCGCTTAAGCCAACTGAGGAATCTATTATGGCTGATACCTCAAGCCTGACTCTTGAAGAGTCCATTGAGCTTATTATCAATACAATTAAGGAGAATACAAAGTGAAAGAATTTGATTATACTCAGGTAAAGCATTATAAGCTTTATAATTTTATTAAATGTGCTTTTAGACCTTTGGTGAAGCTTGTTTATAAAATGGAATTCAAAGGACTTGAAAATGTGCCGAAGAACAATAATAATTACATAGTGGCAATCAATCACACCTGTGCACTTGACCCTGTGTTTGTTGCCTGTCCGAAAAATGTACCTGCTCTTCACTTTATGGCAAAGGTTGAGCTGTTTAAAAATCCGATTGCCGGCTGGTTTATCACGCATATGTACGGATTTCCTGTAAAAAGGGGAAAGGGTGATACCTCAGCCATTGATTATGGTATCAAGATTATTGAAGAGGGCCACGTTATGGCAATTTGTCCTGAGGGCAAGCGTATCAAAAATAAGGACGGTGTTCCTCAGCGTGCAAAGGCAGGTGTGGCGGTTATTGCAAAGGCAACAGGGGCCGATGTCCTTCCTGTAGCAATCTGCTGTAAAGGTAAGATCAAGCCGGGTAAAAAGGTTGTTGTATCCTATGGTAAGATAATCAAAAATTCCGATATGGGACTTGATAAGGAAGATGTGGGACCGCACGATATTAAAAATGCTGCTAATATGGTAATGGATAATATTGTTTCACTCTGGGAGGCTGAGAGATAATTTGATAAAACTGGCTAAGACGGCAGGCTTCTGCTTTGGTGTTGACAGGGCGGTTAACCTTGTTTATGAGCTGATAGAAAAGGGAGAGAAGGTTTGTACCTTAGGTCCTATTATTCATAATACACAGCTTGTTTCTGATCTGGAGTCAAAGGGTGTAAAAATTATTGACAGTATCAATGAATGTCCTGAGGGCTATACTGTTGTTATAAGAACGCACGGCGTTGAAAAAAGTGTTATGGATGATGCTGACAAGAATGAAATTGAGTATATTAATGCCACTTGTCCTTTTGTTCTGAAGATACACAGAATCGTTTCCGAACAGGAGGATGATACGGTTACTCTTATTGCCGGAGATGAAAATCATCCTGAGGTAATGGGCATTCGTTCTTATTGCAAGGGCAAGAGCTATGTCTTTAAAAATCAGAATGAGCTTGAAAAAATACTTGATGAACATAATTTATGTGAACAAAAATTACTGATTTGCGTTGCACAGACCACTTTTTCATTAAAAGAATGGAAAAAATGCGAGAAAATTCTAAAAAAACTATATACAAATTGCAGAATTTATAGTACAATATGTAATGCTACCGCAGATAGACAGGAAGAAGCAGCTTCACTTTCTCTTGAAGCAGATGCTATGATTGTTATCGGCGGCAGGCATTCATCAAACACTTGTAAGCTGAGAGACGTCTGTAAGACGAATTCCGATACCTTTCTGATCGAAACGGCTGAGGAGCTTAAGTCCATTGACCTTTCATCCTATAATTGTGTTGGTGTTACTGCGGGGGCTTCGACACCCTCGGTTATTATTAAGGAGGTACTAAAAACCATGTCCGAAGAAATTATTGAAAAGGAAGTTGAAACAACTTCAGCTGTAACTGAAGAAGTTGTGGAGACAGCAGATACCGCTGATCAGGCCGATAAGGCTGCTGTCAAAGCATCTGCTGATGGTGAGGCAACCTTCGAAGAAATGCTTGAAGAATCATTCAGAGAAGACGAAAACAGCAAGGTAGTTAAGGGTACTGTTGTAAACATCACACCTACTGAGGTATTTGTTGATGTCGACGGCAGAAAGCAGACTGGCGTTATCGCTTTTGATGACCTTTCATCAGAGCCTATCGCTAAGCCTGAGGATGCAGTAAGCATCGGTGATGTTCTTGACCTTGTTATCATGAAGACTGATGACAGCGAAGGCGTGCTCAAGCTTTCTAAGAAGCTTGTTGACCAGTTCAAAGGCTGGGAGGATATCGTAGCTGCCAAAGAGTCTGAGGAAGTATTAGAGGGTACCGTCATTTCTGTTGTTAAGGGTGGCGTTATCGTTGTAGCCAAGGGTAGCCGTGTATTCGTTCCTGCATCTCTTACAGGTGTTCCTCGCAATCAGGAATTAGACGTGCTCAAGGGATCAACAGTTCGTTTCAGAATTATTGACATCAATCCGGGCAGAAGACGTGCAGTCGGCTCAATCAAGGTCGTTGCCAATGAAGAGAAGAAGGCTCAGCAGGAAGCACTGTGGGCAACTCTTGAAGAGGGTAAAGTGCTTACAGGTACTGTTAAGTCACTCACAAGCTACGGCGCATTTGTTGACATTGGCGGTATGGACGGTATGATTCATATCAGTGAGCTTTCATGGAACAGAATCAAACATCCGTCAGAGGTTGTTAATGTAGGCGATACTGTTGAAGTAACGATCAAAAAGCTTGATGAAGAAAACAAGAAGATTTCACTCGGCTTTAAGAAGCTTGAGGACAACCCTTGGGAGATTCTTAAGAGGGATTATCCTGTCGGTACAGACTGTAAGGGTAAGATTGTAAGCATTGCAGCATTCGGTGCATTTGCGAACATCATTCCGGGTATCGACGGTCTTATCCATATCAGCCAGATTTCATGGGAGAGAGTAAAGACTCCTGCTGATGTACTCAATGTCGGCGATGAGGTTGATGTAAGAATCATTGATATTGACTTCGACAAGAAGAGAGTTTCTCTTTCGATGAAGGAACTCGCTGAAAAGCCTGAGGAGACAATTGATGCTCTTTCAGATGACGCTGAATAAGCGTTATACATAATATGTAATGAATTCCAAGCTGCATTGCGGCTTGGAATTTTTCTTTGGCATAAAGTCTTTATCGGCTTTATAAATGAATAAGTATGCTGTTTTGATACTATAATTAGTATCAAACAGCTATATTTTTTAAATAATTTGTTAATACTCTTGACAAATGGAAAAAAATTGCTAAAATAGTATTTGTTAGCACTCGATAAGTGAGAGTGCTAAAACAATGTAAACATTATAAATTATTATAGAGGTGACTATTTATGACTATTAAACCACTTGCTGACAGAGTTTTACTTAAATCTTTGGAGGCAGAGGAAACAACAAAGAGCGGTCTTATCCTTGCAGCATCTGCTCAGGAAAAGCCTGAAATGAGCGAGGTTGTTGCTGTAGGTCCGGGTACTGAGGAAAACCCTATGACTGTTAAAGCAGGAGATAAGGTAATCATCAGCAAATATTCAGGAACAGAGGTTAAGCTTGACGGTGTTGAATACACAATTACTTCTGTTAAGGACATTCTTGCAGTTGTTGAGTAATTAGATTGGGAAAGGATTGATTTTTTATGGCTAAGGATATTATTTACGGCGAGGAAGCTCGCAAGGCACTGCAGGCCGGTATTGATAAGCTTGCTAACACAGTAAAGATTACATTGGGTCCAAAGGGACGTAATGTCGTTCTTGACAAAAAATATGGTGCACCGCTTATTACAAACGACGGTGTGACGATTGCTAAGGAAATTGAGCTCGAGAACTCTTTTGAAAATATGGGCGCTCAGCTTGTTAAAGAGGTTTCATCAAAGACAAATGATGATGCCGGTGACGGTACAACCACAGCTACTCTTCTTGCACAGGCACTTGTTCGCGAGGGTATGAAAAATGTTGCTGCAGGTGCAAATCCAATGGCTGTTAAGAATGGTATCAAGGCTGCTGTTGATGCAACTGTTGAAGCTGTAAAGGCAAATTCACAGCTTGTTAAAGGCTCAGCAGATATCGCAAGAGTTGCTACTGTTTCAGCTGCTGATGAGTATGTGGGCAATCTGATTGCAGACGCTATGGATAAGGTTTCCGCAGACGGCGTTATTACAATTGAGGAATCAAAGACAGCTGATACCGTATGTGAGGTTGTTGAGGGTATGCAGTTTGATCGCGGCTATATCTCACCTTATATGGTAACAGATACAGATAAAATGGAAGCTGTTATTGACGATGCAATGCTCCTTATCACTGATAAAAAGATTTCATCAGTTCAGGATATTCTTCCTCTTTTAGAGTCTGTTCTCAAATCAGGACAGAAACTTGTAATCATTGCTGAAGATGTTGAGGGTGAGGCTCTCCAGACAATTCTTCTTAACAAGCTCAGAGGTACATTTACCTGCGTATGCGTTAAGGCTCCCGGCTTTGGTGACAGAAGAAAGGATATGCTTCAGGATATCGCTATTCTTACAGGCGGTCAGGTAATCAC
>UQVI01000089.1 GCA_900544515.1 uncultured Oscillospiraceae bacterium
TACGAGATTCGCCTTAGTCTCGTGGGCTCGGAGATGTGTATAAGAGACAGAGTAAGCAGATATCCGCTTTTCAGAGAGTGAGCCGTTTTGCTGTGAGGCTCATATAGCGAATCTGCCCAAATGCACTCTTGAGTTGCCCAAAGGAAATCAGAGTATTTTGGGTCGGTAGGCTCCGTTAACGGCTGAAGCTGTAAGCCATTATTGCAGCTGAGTATAAACAAGAGTGGAACCGCAGTTATTACATTGCCTCTGTCATAGGACAGGGGCATTTTTATATATTATTAGTATTGGAGGCGGCAAATATGTTTGATTCATTCAAGGAAGATGTAAAAAGCTTTATGGACCATGATCCTGCAGCAAGAAGCCCTATTGAAATTATTTTGCTCTATCCGGGCTTCAAGGCACTGCGAAGCCATAAAAAAGCGAACTGGTTTTTACGCCACAATATGCCTTTTATTGCAAGATATATCAGTCAGCGCTCTGCGCATAAAACAGGTATAGAAATTCATCCCGGTGCTACGATCGGCCGTAGAGTATGTATAGATCACGGCAGCGGTATCGTTATCGGTGAAACAACTGAAATCGGTGACGATGTTATGATTTATCAGGGTGTAACGCTGGGAGGTACAGGTAAGGACGTCGGCAAACGTCACCCCACAATTGAAAGCGGGGTTATGATTGGTTCTGGTGCAAAGGTACTCGGACCGATTACAATCGGCAGAAATGCTAAGGTTGCCGCCGGTGCAGTTGTGGTTAAGGATGTTGACCCAAACTGTACTGTTGTTGGTGTTCCGGGCGAGGTTGTGAGAATTGACGGTGAACGTATCGACGACCTTGATCAGATTAATATCCCTGATCCTGTTATGAATGCAATTGAAAACAATCAGCAGAAAATTAAAGAATTGGAAAAAGAAATCAAAATTTTAAAGGAGTCTTTGAAATGAGAATTTATAATACAATGTCACGTCAGAAGGAAGAATTTATTCCTGTTGACAAGGATGAAATTAAGATTTATGCCTGCGGACCTACCGTATATAATTTTATTCATATCGGTAATGCAAGACCACTTTGTGTATTCGATGTTTTAAGACGTTATATGGAATATCGCGGTATGAATGTAAAATTCGTTCAGAACTTTACAGACGTTGACGATAAAATCATTAAAAGAGCAAATGAAGAGGGCATAACCTTTGAGGAAGTTTCAAAAAAGTACATTGAGGAATTCTGGACAGATGCACACGGACTTAACGTAAAGGAAGCAACCGTACATCCTAAGGCTACGGAGAATATTGATGAAATCATTGATATCATCAAAGCACTTGAGGAAAAAGGATATGCTTATGCAGTTGACGGTGATGTGTATTTCAGAACACTTAAGTTCAAGGAATACGGTAAGCTCAGTCACCAGCCGATTGAGGATTTGCAGTCAGGTGCAAGAATTGCAGTCGGCGAGAAAAAGGAAGATCCGCTTGATTTTGCACTCTGGAAAGCAGCTAAGGAAGGTGAGCCTTACTGGGAGTCACCTTGGGGCAAGGGCAGACCTGGCTGGCATATTGAATGCTCTGCTATGAACAGACGTTATCTCGGCAAAACAATTGATATTCACTGCGGCGGCAAGGATCTCGTTTTCCCTCACCACGAGAATGAAATTGCCCAGAGTGAATGTGCAAACGGCTGCACCTTCTCAAAATACTGGATGCACAACGGCTATATCAATGTTGACAATGTTAAGATGAGCAAATCACTCGGCAACTTTAAAACCGTTCGTGAAATTGCTGATGCATACGGCTATGAGGTAATACGCTATTTCCTTATTTCATCTCACTACCGTTCACCGATTAACTATAACCTTGATATTATTGAGCAGTGCAAATCAGCGCTTGATAGACTTTATACCTGCCGTGAGAGCCTTGATTTTGCCCTTAAAAACGCTGAAGATATTGAAGACGATACCGAGCTCATCAATCAATTAAACAGCCGCAGGGAGCAGTTTATTACCGCTATGGATGATGATCTTAACACTGCCGACGGCATTTCAGCAGTATTTGAACTTGTAAAAGATATCAACACGAAAATCCTTGATAAGCCTGTTTCAAAAAATGTGTGTGAAACAGCTGCTAAGCTTTTTGACGAGCTTTGCGACGTATTAGGCATTCTCTATAACAGACAGGCAAATGATCTTGATGCGGAGATTGAGGAGCTTATCGCACAGCGTCAGGAGGCAAGAGCAAACAAGGATTGGGCAACTGCGGATAAAATCCGTGATGACTTAAAGGCAATAGGAATCATTTTAAAGGATACACCACAGGGCGTGACCTGGACAAAGGAATCATAACGTCCACTGATAAAAGAAAGGTATTTCATTATGGTTGACAGAAGAAAATTTAAGGACACAGAGGTTTCACTTTTAGGCTTAGGAGCAATGCGTCTGCCCTGCAAAACATCAATTAAGCGTGAAGCAAATCCGCTCATTGATTACAAAAAGGGTCAGGAACTTGTTGACATTGCCTATGAAAACGGTGTCAATTACTTTGACACTGCCTATATGTACCACGTCGGCAAAAGTGAAAGGTTTATCGGAACGGCTTTGAAAAAATATCCGAGAGACAGCTATTTCCTCGCAGATAAGCTGCCAATCTGGATGTGCCCTAAAAAGGCTGATATGGAAAAGGTTTTCAAAAAGCAGCTTGACAGAACAGGTCATGATTATTTTGACTTTTATCTTCTTCATTCACTCAACAAAGAAAATTTTGAAAAGTGTGAAGCGTTCGGTGCTTATGAATTTCTCCTTGAAAAGCAGAAGCAGGGTAAAATTAAAAATATTGGTTTCTCCTTTCACGGAACAATTGAAGATTTAAAAACAATTGTTGTTGCTCACCACTGGGATTTTGCACAGATTCAGATGAATTACCTTGACTGGAAAAATCAGGACGCTGAAACGCAGTACAATATCTTAACCGATGCAGGTATTCCTGTTATTGTTATGGAGCCTGTTCGCGGCGGAAAGCTGGCTGAGGTTACATCAGATATTGAGGAAATGTTCAAAAAGGCCAAGCCTGAAAAGAGCATCGCCTCTTGGGCAATGGGCTTTGTGGCAAGCCACGATAATGTTTTAACGATACTCAGCGGTATGAATTCACCTGAGCAGTTGTTTGATAATCTCGGCACGCTTACAGACTTTATTCCTTTCAATGAAAGAGAAATGAAAATCTGTGCCAATGCTGCCGCTATGCTGAACAAGAACGACGTTATCCCTTGTACAGGCTGCGACTATTGTGCAGATTGTCCTAAGCATGTTAAAATCAGTTCAATCTTTTCCGCTTACAATAAAATCAAGACAGGCGAGCTTTCAATGGAAGAGGGCAGGGCACTTTATAATAAAATTGATTATAAAGCGGATGTATGTATCGAATGCGGAAAATGTGCTAACCATTGTCCGCAGGCAATTGAAATACCTAAGAAAATAAGAGAATTGAATTCTTTTTTTGAGTAATTACCGAAAAAATTAAGGGCGGATATTCAATCCGCCAAAAAAACATTTGACTTTTCTGTATGTACGTACTATAATATATGTACGGACATAATGGAGGTGAATAGATGTCCGTAAAGGGGAGACCGACTAAAGATAAAAAGGACAAGCGTTTTGAAATACGTTTGTCGTCAAACACTTATGATACTTTAACAGAATGTTCAGAGAAATTAAACATATCTAAGGCTGAGGTTATTCATAAGGGGATAGATTTAGTTAAGTCTGAAATTGATAAAAAATAAAAGAACTCTGTACCACACCGACCAAAGCGAATACAGAGCCTTTTACGCAAACACAAGGGATAAATCCCAAATGCCGTAAATTTATTATACGGCATAATTGGCCATATTTCAAGTGTTAATAAAAACAATTGAAAGGATTATTATGTCAGAAAAATTAAATAATCAAAGAGTATATAATATTGAGCCTGAAATGCTCCATTTATTTCTAGTCAGTTGTGACCGAATAGATGTTAACTTTTATAAAGTTTTGCAGTATTCAACTCAGCTCTCAATATTATCTGATGCATATTATAATGAGCAATATGACAGAGAAATTGTTTGTGATTGTATTTGTTCTTCAATAGAGCGTCTGTCAAATATTATTTCCGATGAGTATGATTTGATTTTAAAATGCAGAAAGCTGCATGATGAACTGTTAGGTATTGAGTAAAGATATCATAATTCCTATTTTATTTCATAAAACCTTTATAAAAAATACATTTTGTTTGACAAATGTGCGTGATTTCATTATTCTTAACTTGAGGTGATTCTATGAATAAAGCACAGCTTTTAAATATAAAAGTATTACCCCATGAGGTTACGAAGTCAATCAGTAGCCAGCTTGGCATTGCTGAATCACATTTATCATACAAGGTTGAAAAACGCCTTATGACCTGTATTGCGCAGGGTGATGTACAAAAGCTTTTTGAAGAACTGCAGGTATTCAGCAATTCAATTGGTGTGGGTGAAATGTCTGCTGATAACTTAAATCAGTACAAATATATGGCTGTCAGCAGTATCACACTTGCAACACGCTATGCCATTGAGGGAGGACTGAATGAGGCTGACGCCTATAGCTTTTCAGATATGTTTATCAGAAAAATTGATTTGATGAAATCACCTGATAAAATCATTTCCTCACTTGCTCAGGCAATTATTGAGCTTACCAATTCTGTTGCTGAAGAAAAATCAAGGCTCAAATATTCACCGCATATCAGAAAATGCATAGCTTATATCAATAAGAATATCAATAAAAAAATCTCAATCAAGGATATATCTGAGCAGTGCGGTCTTTCAGCCGACTATCTCTCACATTTATTTAAGAGTGAAATCGGTGAGAATTTAAGCAGCTATATTTTGAAGAATAAGCTGGAGCTTTCAAAATCACTGCTGCTTGAGGGGCTTGATAATCATAAAATTTGTCAGGCACTCGGCTTTTCCTCGCAGTCTCATTTTATATCCGTATTTAAAAAGCAGTACGGTATAACACCAAAGCAATTTGTATTATATACCAAATGAAAAAAAGGACTAGACGGTTGATTCCGCTTAGTCCTTTTTAGTTATCTGATTACTCGCTGATGAGTTCTTTCATATCGTACATTCCTGCACTCTTGCCGGTCATATAAACTGCTGCATTTACAGCACCGACTGCAAAGATTTCCTTACTTCTTGCAGAATGTGAAAGGGTAATCATTTCATCTCTTCCGGCAAAAATAATATCGTGTTCACCAACGATTGTACCGCCGCGAATGGCGTGGAGACCAATTTCATTCTTCGTTCTTTTTTCACGCTTTGAGTGGCGGTCATACTCGTATTTCATGGGATCAGATGTTACCTCACAGATTGCATCAGCAAGCATCAGTGCAGTTCCGCTTGGTGCATCAATTTTCTGATTATGATGCTTTTCAACGATTTCAATATCAAAATCACTGCCGAGAACCTCGACAGCCTTTTTTGCAAGATTCGCTAAAAGATTAATACCGAGACTCATATTATATGTGAAGAAAATAGGGGAAAGTGCAGATGCTTCTTCAATCTTTTTCTTCTGCTCGTCATCATATCCTGTTGTTGCAATAACAAGTGCCGTGCCGGTGCTCTTGGAATAATCAAGAAGATCATCAAGAAGTACAGGATTTGAGAAATCTATTACAACATCTGCCTTTTCCTGAACCTCACTGATTGATTTATAAATAGGGAATACACCGTTTTCATCCGTGTTCAAATCAACACCTGCCACGATTTCACAGTCATCTCTGTTCGCAATAATGCTCTGTAAAACATTACCCATCTTACCGTTTGCACCGGTAATAATAATCTTTGTCATTTTACAATTCCTCTGAATATATCTTATTTAAGAAGTCCGTACTCTTCCATAGTTTCCTTAACGTAAGCCTTATTCTTTTCATCCATTTCAATAAGCGGCATTCTTACAGGACCTGCGTTGAAACCGATAAGACTTACAGCTTCTTTTACAGGGATAGGGTTTACATCAACAAACATTGACTTAGCAAGCTTCATATACTTATCCATTAAAGCCTTGCTGCCTTCCTTGTCACCGTCAAGATATTTCTGAACGATGTCGTGTGTCTCCTGAGGGCAAATGTTTGAAAGCACGGAAATAACACCCTTTCCGCCTCTTTCCATAAGATCATAAATCTGATCATCATTACCGCTCCAGAGATTGAGCTCGTCACCGCAGAGCTCGTGAATTTTTTCAATCTGCTCAAGGCTACCTGATGCTTCCTTGATACCATTAATTCTCGAAAGCTTTGAAAGTTCATATGCAGTTTCAGGTGCAATATTGAGTCCTGTTCTTGAAGGAACATTGTAAAGAATAATAGGAAGGTTAGTTGCATCGTGAATTGCAGTGTAATGCGCAATCAGACCTCTTTGGCTTGTTTTATTATAATATGGTGTAACAAGAAGGAGTGCATCTGCACCGGCATCACAGGCCTCTTTACTGATTTCGATTGCACAAGCGGTTGAATTTGAACCTGTGCCTGCAATAACAGGAACTCTGTGATTTACATATTCCACACACCATTTGATAGCCTCATTATGCTCAACAACCTTAAGTGTTGATGATTCACCTGTTGTACCGCATACAACGATTGCATCCGTGCCGTTTTCAATCTGAAAATCAATAAATCTTCCGAATTCCTCATAATTTACTGATCCGTCTTCATTCATAGGTGTGATGATTGCAACAGCAGCACCTGTAAAAATTGGATTCTTCATAAGTATATTCACTCCCTAAATTAATTTAATAGATTTAGTCCATATAGCCTTCAGCAGCTAAAAGCTCTGCAAGAAGAACTGCACCGCCTGCAGCACCTCTTAATGTGTTGTGTGAAAGACAGACAAATTTGTAATCATACTGTGTATCTTCTCTGAGTCTGCCGATTGAAACAGCCATACCGTTTTCAAGCATTCTTTCAGAGTTAATCTGCGGTCTGTCGTCCTCAGTGAAATAGTTGAGGAATTTCTTAGGTGCTGACGGAAGATTAAGCTCCTGTGCTCTGCCTGAGAAATTCTCCCAGATTTCAATCATTTCTTCCTTGCTTGGCTTGTTTTCAAAATCTACAAATACTGCACCGAGATGTCCGTTTGAAACAGGAACACGGATACACTGCGCTGTAAAGTTAGGTGCATCAGCTGATTTGATTACATCGCCGTCAATTTTACCCATAAGCTTGAGAGGCTCTTTCTCACTCTTTTCCTCTTCACCGCCGATATATGGGATTACGTTATCAATCATTTCAGGCCATGTCTCAAAAGTTTTACCGGCACCTGAAATTGCCTGGTATGTACATACAAGTACATTCTTAACACCAAACTTCTCGTGAAGAGGGAAGATAGCAGGAACATAAGACTGAAGTGAGCAGTTTGATTTAACAGCAATAAATCCGCGCTTTGTGCCAAGTCTCTTTCTCTGAGCAGGGATAATGTTGATGTGCTCAGCATTCAGCTCAGGAACAACCATAGGAACATCGTCTGTAAAACGGTGTGCACTGTTGTTTGATACTACAGGGCACTCGTGCTTTGCATATTCTTCCTCAAGTGCTTTGATTTCATCTTTCTTCATATCAACGGCACAAAATACAAAGTCAACCACTGATGTGATTTTTTCAATATCATTTGTTGCATCCATTACAATGATATCCTTCATTGATTCAGGAATGTCAACATCCATACACCATTTTTTGCCAACAGCGTCTTTATATGATTTACCTGCACTTCTTGATGAAGCAGCAAGACAAACTACATTGAACCAAGGATGACCATCAAGTAATGTAGCAAATCTCTGACCTACCATACCTGTTGCACCGACAATACCTACATTAAATTTCTTTTCCATAATCATTCTCCTTAAAAAATACCTTGTAAAACAAGATGATATGCAATATAATATATAATTGTTTGAGACGGAAATCAAGATAAAATTTTATATTTGAATTCCGAGTTCATATATGTTATATATAATATCACTTATTATATATATATGTC